>JAFZSF010000023.1 GCA_017619495.1 Clostridia bacterium
GGTCACAATACTTTCGTCGAAAGTAAAGAAGAAACCGTTGAAAAGATTTTTGAAACCAGTATTGAGGATATGGAACTTTCACCGCGCAGTGCAAACTGCTTGAATCGTGCAAACATTAAAACTATCCGTGATTTGACCAGCAAATCAAAAGAAGATATGTTGCGTGTTCGTAACTTGGGTTCCAAGAGTCTTGACGAAATTATTTCTAAATTGGCAAGTCTTGGCTTGTCATTGAGATCATCAGAAGAGGAGGGGAACTTTTAATGAAACCAGCGAAATTAGGACGCGAAACTTCGCAGCACATGGCTATTTTGCGTAACCAAGTGTCAACTTTGTTTTGGACTGGTCGCGTATCAACTACTTACGCTCGCGCAAAAGCAACAGCTGCTTTGGCTGAAAAATATTTAACATTGGCAATCAATACTTACGCTGATACTGTTACAACTGAAAAAGAATTTACCGATAAAAAAGGTGTTAAAAGCAAGCGTAAAGTTTTAATTGATGGACCAAAGAAATTGGCCGCTCGCCGTGAATTAATGGCTAGCCTTTACGATTATCAAGAAATTCGTAGTAAAGACGAAAGCAAAAAGAGTTTTGAAAAACGCACCCAAAATATCAACCACCCAATTATTGAAAAAATCTTTAATGAATTGGCTCCTAAATATGCGAAACGCATTAAGGATACTGGTACTGCCGGTGGTTATACACGCGTTTTGAAGACTGGCATTCGTAAAGGTGATGACGCGATGACTGCTATCGTCGAATTAATTTAACTTACTTCGTCGATGCGTACTTCACCACATAGTACATCATTATAAGAGTATGAAAGACATGGAATACGTTCCGTGTCTTTTTCTTTGCTTTTTAGACGGACGATAAAAACGCTGGGAAAAGTGTTTTCAATGGTACCAGCATATTGGGAAACGCGTTTACGCCCACGACAAACCGACATGTTTATGTCTTTGCCGAGCATGGCATGGATTTTGGCTTTGATTGCTTCAATTGATTGAGTTTTTTTACGCATACTTCAATTATTGCCCAAATATAAATTTGTATAGGAGGAATATAATGGAAGTTTTGAAGGAAAATTTGGTGGAACAAGAGTTAGTATCTTTGGATAATATCCAATTAAAATTGGAAAACAAAGTCGCGTTACCGGAAAATGCCAAAAAGTTAATTGGTGTTAGTTGCCAATTGTTGGGACAGAATTCACAAGTTGTGGCTAATGAAATCTTTTTAACGGGTAGTCTTGTAACCCGCTTGGTTTTTATGAATGAATTTGAAAAGTTTGATAGCCAAGATTTTACTGAAACCTTTGAAAAGAAAATTGCAGTTAAGGAAGTAGATGATGCTGGACAAATGTTTGCGACGGTGAATTTGTTGGATAGTAAGTGGCAATTGCAAGATAATCAAGTTATTTTGGATAATTTAGTTGTGGTTGATGTTAAAAATGTTAAGGCACACAATTGGCAAGTGGTTAGCGATTTGACTGGCGATGTAGAAGTGCGTAAAACTGAACATCAAATTTTAACTTTTAATTCAAAGTTGGCAGAAAAGTTTGAACTTGTGGAAAATATAGAATTAGAAACTAACTGTGAGGGAGTGTTAGGTGTCGATGTTAACCCAAACCTGAAAGATACATCCGTGAATGCTGGAAAAATAAATTTGAAGGGTACAATGATGGTCAACTTGTTAGGTGTGAAGTTGGTTGATAATGTGAGTGTGCCTTATAATGCAGTCCACGAAATAGATTTTTCAAAAAGCTTGGTTGTTAATAGCGTTACCGCAGAAGATTTGGCATGTGGTTTGGTAACAGTTAATTCGGTAGAGATACATGTTGAAAATGGCCAAAAGGGACCAATCTTAGCGTTAAAACTTGAATTAGTTTTCAATGGCTCCGTTTATAGTAATCATAAATTTAGCAGTGTGGTTGATGCAATTGCTTTTGATAAAGAATTAACTTTCCAAACGGTGCAATCTAACTATATTGATGTATTACCACAGGTCAATACGACTGTCGATATTGAGAATAATATCAATCTCGCACCAAATACCCCGTATATTGCACATGTGTTAGCTGTTGAAGGGGCGCGTGTTAATAATTTAACCGTTAATGCTGGCAATGGTAAAACGATGCTCGAAGGTGTTTTGGCAGTCAATTTATTATTAGAAAATGAAGAACATATGATTACGGGCGAGCACTATGAAGTACCATTCCAAACCCATATTCGTATGGATAATTTGGACCGCGATTACGCGATTAATGCTGTGGCAGTTCCGTTGAGTGTTAACGCAAAGGCGCGTCGTGGTACAGAAATTTTAATCGACGCACAGTTAAGTGTGGTCGTACAAGGTAGTACGCCTAAACAAGTTAATCTAGTTAGCAATTTGGAAGAAGGGGTAGCCAAAATTGATGACGGCAGTGCAATTCGCATATACATTATTGGTGAAAAAGAAAACTTATGGGATTTAGCTAAGCGTACCAATTTAAGTTGTGCTTCATTATTACAGCAAAATCCGAATTTGGAAAATGGCTGTACCCCCGGGGAACGCATTGTAGTTTACCGTCACGAAAATGTAAGTCTATAACTGCAAAGTTAAGGCGTTTGTGACAACGCAAACCGAACTTAAACTCATGGCAGTAGCGGCAATCATCGGATTCAGTGTTAAGTGTAATAAGGGATAAAAAATACCTGCCGCCAAGGGGATACCAATAATGTTATAAACGAACGCCCAAAACAAACCTAGTTTGATATTGCGCATGGTACGGTGACTAAGTTTAAGCGCTGTAACTAAATCCTGTAAAGAATTTTTAATTAACACGATACCAGCGGCTTCAATGGCAATATCGGTACCACTACCAATTGCAATGCCAACATCGGCAATTTGTAAAGCGGGAGAATCGTTGATTCCGTCGCCAACCATTGCTACGCGGTGACCGGCTTTTTGTAACTGGGTAACTAAGCGGTATTTTTCAGTGGGGAGTACATCGGCGACAACCTGGTCGATGCCAAGTTTGTCAGCCCATGCCTGAGCTGTGGTTTGATTGTCCCCAGTTAACATAATTACATGTAATCCCATCTTTTTGAATTGTTGTACCGCATCAAGGTTATTGTCGCGAACCGTATCGGATAAAGCGACAACACCTAAAAGTTTGTCGATAGTGGCACAAAAAATTGTGGTTTTACCTTGTGCAGCGTACTGTTCAGACAAGGTTAAAGCTTTTTGGCGGTCGGCTTGATGTAGATAGGGTGCAATAAATTTCGGGTTACCGAGGTAAATCGGACGCGTACCAAGCGTGGCTTGAATTCCTTGTCCTGGTGTTTCTTGGTATTGATTAATTTCTAACAAGTTATCCTGTGGGTAAGTGGCAACAATGGCTTTGGCTAAGGGGTGACCGCTGTACCGTTCAATACTAGCATATACTTGGAGTAAGTTAGTTTCGCTAAGATTGGTCTGTAAGGGACGAATATCAGTAACTTGCAAGGTACCATTGGTAATCGTGCCAGTTTTGTCCAAGATTACAGTGTCAATGCGATTAAGGTTTTCTAAATGCGTTGCATTCTTGATTAGGATTCCTGAGTGGGCGGCTTTGCCCGTTGCAATCATGACCGCAAGCGGAGTAGCAAGTCCCAAAGCACAAGGACAGGATATAACCAAAACACTAATGCCAAAATTAAATGCGGTAGCAAAATCGCGACTGATTAACCACCAAGTTATTAAGGTAATTAAAGCGATACCTAGTACGATTGGTACAAAGATTCCGCTGACTTTGTCGGCTAGACGAGCAATTGGTGGTTTGGAATTACTGGCTTGGTGGACCAAATTAATGATTTGAGCAAGGGTAGTGTCCTTACCAATTTTGGTGGCCTTGAAGGTAAAAGTGCCGTTTTCGTTATGTGTGGCGGAAATGACAGTATCTCCAATGTTTTTGGCTACGGGTAAGCTTTCGCCGGTAATCGCTGATTGGTTCAATAGTCCATTACCACTAATAATTACCCCGTCCACGGGAATGACATCGCCCGGCTTAATTAAGATAATATCATTTAAGGTTAGCGTATTGACAGCGACTGTCTGTGGTTTGCCGTTTTTTAGCACCGTGCAGTTTTTTGGTGCTAGTTGAATTAAATTGCTGATGGCACGCGAAGTACGCATTTTGGCGCGTAATTCAAAATATTTACCAAGTGCAACTAAGGTAACAATGGTTGCCGCGCTTTCAAAGTAGAAGGCGTGGTTAAACGCATGACCAGTTACAGTAAGTACGATGACAACGATGCCATAGAGATATGCCGCACCAGCCCCGAGTGCAACTAGTGTGTCCATGTTAGGCATTAATTTGAAGACTGCCTTAAAACCACGCGTAAAGAATTCATAGTTCAAAAGCAGAATTATCGTAGTGGCGACCAATTGAATGATACCAAACAGTAAGAAATGATGCATATCATGCATAGTTGCCATCGTAAAGATTATCAACGGTAACCAGATAATTAAAGAGATGACTTGTTTAATTAGTTTTTTTTTACTTGGTTGGCAGTATTATGATTAATGAAATTAGGGTCGTGTTCAATGGCACCGTAACCAATACTGGAAACTTTATCAATAATCATTTGTGCTGAAACATTGTTGTCACACTCTAAACTCATTAAGTTAGAAATTAAATTGACATTAACTTTGTGTACGCCACACATTTTACTGACAGCTTTTTGGATATTACTTTGGCAGCTGGCGCAGGCCATACCAGTAATTTCAAATTCATGATACATATTTTCTTTATAATACTTTGCTAGATGAATGTAAAGTTTTTTATAAAACTATACTAGGTATATTGACAAAAACCGCGTTTTTTGTTAAGCTTGGAACTAATATCGGAATCAAAAATAAATAAAATAAAATGAGGGGAAAAATGAAAAATTTATTATTGACGGCATGGGAATGGTTTACAGAGGACAATAAGCCAGGTGCTTTCATGTGGGCGACTTTGAGTATTGTGGCAATTATCGTCTTTGTTGTATTAGGCGTAATGATTTGGCGCTTAGGTCGTAAGTGGCGCACCAAGATTGCGGCCAGTGCTGCACATACTACCGTAGTTAATAATGTTCAAGTTGAACCGGCTCCGTTTGAAAAACGAGAGGATAATAATCAGTTAGATTTTTATGATCCAGCCAAGGCACGCGAGGAGGCTGCCAAAATTGAAGAACAACAGCGCCTTGAAGATGAAAAACGCCAAAAAGAAGAAGCAAGGATTCAAGCTTTAATGGCAGAAGAAGAACGCAAGCGTGAGGAATTAGAAGCCAAGGAACGCGCTTTTGAGGAAAAACGCCAACGCGAAGAAGAAGCGCGCTTTGAACGCGAACGCCAAGAAGCAGAACGCGCTGCGGAAAAAGAACGCAGTATTGCGGAAGAAGCCGCAAAGGAAGCTAAACGCAACCGCAATAAAGATGTTAACAATTTCTTTGCGCAAGACGAAGATGATGCAGCTGCTTTTAATTTTAACCAAGATGAAAATGCCAATACGGATGATGCAGTTAATTTTTGGAGTCAGGCTACCGATGAAAAACCGAATCCAGTGGTTGTAGCCCCAGCGCCAGCAACTGACCCGCGTTTAGAAAAAGTATTGAACGAATTGGAAAACCAAAAACAAGCAGAACAAGAACGTTTTGCTAATTTAATGGCGGAATTGGATAAACAAAAACAAGAAACCGCGCGTTTACAAAGTGAATTACAGTCCAAGGAAAAATCCGAAGACTTAATCGCGCAAGCCAAAAAAGAAATGGAGCAAATGATTAAGGACAGTCAAGACCAAATCAATATTATTGAAAAACAAGAAAAAGCAGAAAAAGGCAAAGATAAAATGGACAGTGATTTATTAAAAGAAATAAAAGATGTTTTGGCAGCTGAACGCGAAGCACAAGAACAGCGCTTGCGTGAACAGGAAAATAGTTTAGCTGCGGTTTTAACTGCAATGGAAAACGAACGCCGTGCCAAAGAGGAAAACGCCCTAAACGCTGAACGCGAAGCACAAAAGGAAGACGAATTTGTCAAGATGCAGAATCAATACCAAGATGCCATTTTGCAAATGCAAGAAAAATTTCAAAAAATGTTGGATGAAGCCAACGCGCAAAAACATGTAGCACCAACCAGTACTGATGACAGTGTAGTCCATAATGCTTACCAAGCACAATTAGAACGCGAACGCGCGGAAACTGCAACTTTGATTGAACAAATGCAACGCGAAGTTGATCGTTTGAATGCGGAACGCGAAGCTGAACACCGCGAATATGAAGAAAAACAACGCGCCTTAGATGCGACAATGGCAGAGGCTTTACAAACTCAGCGCAACGAATTTGAACAGGCACAACAACGCGTAACAGAAACTAATGTTGCTAACTTTGAAAAGATTTTGCAAGATATGGAAAACCAACGCTTACATGAACAAGAAATGTTTAACAATATCTTGCATGAAATGGCAGCGGAACGCGAAGATAATAATCAAGTAAAGGCTACTTTGGAACAAATGGTGCGCGACAGTGAAGCTCGTATCGCAAAATTGGAAAATCAAGCATTACCACGCGGTTTGGACGAAGAATCAATGGAGTCATTGAAAGGTGTTTTGGCAACCGAACGCGCCGAACAAGAAAAACGACTAGAAGAATATAAAAATGAAATTGCTAATTTGCGTGAAACTATTGCAGCAGAACGCGCACAAAGAAAAGATACTGACGATAATGATGACCAAGGTAACCAACCGGTTTATAATGCGCGTGAAGGCGACGACGAAATGGACGCTCGTATTCAAGCTATGCAAGACGAAATTCAACATTTGAATGATTTACGCGCCGAAGAACGCGCAGAACAAGAAAAGCGTCACGCCGAGTTATTGGAAGCATTAAACCGTACGATTGTAACGGGTGAAAATGCACAAAATCCAGAAACACAACAAGCCGAGCGTGAAAGTGTCGAACGCGTATTAAATGACTTGCAAGATCATAGTCGTGCCGAAGAAGACCGTTTCGCGAATATTATGAATGAATTAATTGAAAGCCGTGAAGACACTAAAAAAGCGCAAGAACAAATGCAGCAATTGATTAAAGAAAGTTCTGAACTGATTAATCAATTAAACAATAAGCAAGAAATTCGTGGTGTCGACGAAGAAACCATGACTGCTTTGAAGGATTTATTGGCGCATGAACGCGAAATGCAAGAAAAGCGTTTGGCGGAACACGAAGAAAAATTGAATTTGGCAGTTTCGACAATTGAAGAACAAAAACAAAGTGTTGCCGAAGAACAAGATAAACAAGCCGAATACGAAAAAGCAATGGCTGAAATGCGTGAACAATATGAAGCTGAATTAGCAAGCTTGCGTGAGACTATCGCTAATCAAAATGCCATTGAAGCGGTTAACAATAACAAGAAAAATAATGCCAATGATGATAACGATGATGAAGGTAATGAAATAGATATTGCAAATGACGCAGTAAATGATGAAGTTTTGGCACAACTGGCGCGTATGCAAGAAAATATCACCGCTTTAGAAGAAGCGCGTAATGCTGAAAAGGCCGAATTTGAACAACGCTATGATGAAATGAATAAAGCCTTGGAAGATTCTTTGAAAGTACAACGCTTGGAAATGGAATTAGCCAAAGAACGCGAAATGAATGAATTAAAGATGCAACAAGCTTTGGCTGAACAACGCGCTGAATTAAAACCGGAAGGTAATGAATCGACCGAAGCGATTATTGCGGATTTCAAAGAACAAATGAACCGTCAATACGAAGAATTTGTTAAATTGTTAAACGATAAAAAAGCCGAAGAGGAGAATGCCCAAAAAGAATATGATAAAATGGTCGAAAATGCTAGTGAAGCCGATCAAGCTGCTTTGAAAGATCAACAATTTGATATTCAAGAAATGATGGAACAATTGCGTGAAGAGCGTAAGGCAGCGCGTGAAGAAGCCCAAGCTTTGCGCGAAGAGTTGGAAGCACAACGCATCGAAAATGAAGCTAAATTAATGAAAAAATTGTCCGAAGTAAAAGAGGGCTTAGCTTCTGAATTGTCGAGTGAGTTGGAAATGAAAGAAAAATTCGACGCCATGGAACGCGAAGTTGATGCGCAAAACCAAGAAAAATTACAACAAAATGCCGAAGAAGAAGCGCGCATTAAACAAGAATACGAAGAATTTAAGCAACGCATCGCTGACGAAGTAGTAGCTTTGGAAGAAAAAAATGCTGCGTTACAAGCGGAATTAGAGAAAGCGCGTGCAGAAAAAAATAGTGACGACGAAACTAAACAGGCTGAATACGAAGAAAATGAAAAACGCTTACGCGAAAAATATATGCAATTGCGTAACGAGTTGATGAAAGAGGCAGAACAAGTTAATAAGCAATCCGAGGAAATTGCTGCGGAAAAACAAGCTATTGAAGACAAGAAAAACGACCTTGAAGAAGAAAAAGCACGCTTACAAAACGAAGTTGCCATGTTGAAACAACAAGTTATGGACATTAAAACCAAAGACCATGCAGAAAGTGGTACGGTTAGCGAAGAGCAATTAGCTGAAATTCGTGCTTCTTTGGAGGCAGAATACCAACAACGAGAAAAAGAAATGTTGGATAAATTGGAGGCAGAAAAACAAACTTTGGTAGCGCGTGAAGCTGAACTGAAACAAAAAGAAGCAAATATCGAACAAGAAGAGGCCCGTATCCGTGAACAATCCAAAGCGGTAACTACTATGATTACTAATCGTGAATATACTAAGGAAGAACGCGAACGCTTAATCTTGGATTACAATTTGAAGTTGCAAGATTTGGAAGAACGCTTACGACAAAATGAAAAAGCTTTGCGTGAAAATAATCGTGAATTTATTCCATTGCGTCGTATTAAAAATACCTTGGATCGTGATTTGCGCTTATTGCGTAAACGCGAGGCTATCGTTGCTAAGCAAGAAGTTTTGGTTTATGGTGTTAATAATATTTCCACTGTGGAACCGGAACGCATTAAGAAGTTGGAACAAGATATTAAGCAATTAACTGGCTTACAAC
Organism: Clostridia bacterium; assembly: GCA_017619495.1. GTDB lineage: Bacteria > Bacillota > Clostridia > Christensenellales > UBA1242 > RGIG8050. Next base: position 9,036 of record JAFZSF010000023.1, read on the forward strand.
AAAGTGTGGCTAACTGTGAAACCATCTTGAATAAAAACAAGGATCGTTATCCGACTTTGGAAAATTTGGATCGTGTGTTACGCGCTCAAAACGAACAAATTCACCGCGATATTGAAGAAGTAAAATCCGCAATGGAAATGTTCGGAGAAAACGCGAATGGAGCTGAATAAAATCTATGCGTTGTCTGGGAATTGACTACGGTAGGCGAAGAATTGGGTTGGCATTGTCCGACCCAACTTTGTTAATTGCGTCGCCTTTGGTAATTATTGAAAACCGTGGTTTGAAAAAGACACTGTTACAAATCATGAATATTATCGAAAAAAATGATGTCGGACAAATCGTGGTGGGGTTGCCGTTACATACCAATGGTGATGAAAGTGAAATGTCGCGTGAGGCGCGTCAATTTGGGGCAGCGTTTACGACCCTAGGTTTTCCCGTTGCATTTGTGGACGAGCGTTATACTTCATTTGAGGCCGAATCTATTATTGGTAATAACCGTCAAAGTAAAAGTTTAGTTGACAAAGTAGCCGCTTCAATTATACTACAAATGTATCTTGACGAAAGGAGAAAATCGTTAAATGAAGGCGAAAATCACTAATTCTTGCATTTGCTGTGGGACTTGTGCAAGTATCTGTCCGATGGGCGCGATTGCAATGGCTGCTACTGGTGACAAATACGAAGTTGACCCTAATAAATGCATCGGTTGTGGGGCTTGTATTAATGCTTGCCCAGTAGAAGCGATTGTCGAAGACCATTCTGATGAAAAGGGGAATCAATAATGGTTTATGAAAGTATTGTTGAAAAGTTGTTTGATGAAAACAACGACGATGTGATTGAACTGGAACAAGGCGATGGTAAACTCGTTAAGTTTGATCAAATTGCGGTTGTTGCGTATAATTCGCAATATTACGCTATCTTGCATCCCATCGAATTGAAAACTGAGGAAGTCGTTATTTTCCGTATTCTAGATGACGATGAGGACAGTATGGAATTGGTTGTGGATGAAGAGATATCAAAAAAAGTATTGGAGGTATATACAGAAGATGTCAGCGAAGACGATTAACAAAAATGTGATTTGGCATGCAATGAATCCAAATCGTGTCACACCAGATGAGTTTGTGGCTGTGATTGAAATTCCTAAAGGTTGCAAAAAGAAATATGAATTGGATAAAGAAACCGGCTTAATTATTTTGGACCGTGTTTTGCGTACCGCTACACATTATCCATGTTCGTATGGTTTGATTCCGTTAACTTTATCCGAAGACCATGATCCGTTAGATGTTATGGTAATTTGTTCGGAAACTTTGGATCCGAATACTTTGGTAAAATGTCGTCCGGTTGGTGTAATCGAAATGATCGATAAGGGTGAACGCGATGAAAAAATTATCGCTGTTGCTGCCGATGATCCTTATGTTAACCAATATCAGGATATTAACGATGTGCCAAAAATTTTAATTGACGAAATTGAGCACTTCTTGAAGGTGTACAAAAACACTACCGATAAAGTAGAAGTCTTTTCACCAAAGGATAAGGCGGCTGCTAAGAAAGTCATTCAAGATGCAATTGACATGTATCGCCGTGATGTGTTATAATCAAAAATCATTAAAATTTCACTTTGATTGTGAGTATTTACTTGTTGCGGGAAATCCGTTTAGCGAATATGTTGACCAATCGAAGGCAGACAAACAAGGAGGAAAATAAAAATGTCAGTAATTTCAATGAAACAACTTTTGGAGTCGGGAACTCACTTCGGTCATCAAGTTAGTAAGTGGAACCCGAAAATGAAGAAATATATCTTCACCGCACGCAACAATGTACACATCTTGGATTTGGAACAAACCACAGTTTTAATTGACCGTGCTTATGAATTCTTGCGTGACCAAGTAGCTAAGGGTAAAAATGTGCTTTTTGTTGGTACTAAAAAACAAGCCGAAGAAGCAATTAAAACCGAAGCTGAACGCTGTGGAGCATACTATGTAAACAGTCGTTTCCTGGGTGGTACTTTAACTAATTTTGCCACTATTCGTAGTCGTGTTGAACGCATGAATAAATTGCACAATATGGAAAAGATGGGCGAATTCGCTTATTTGCCGAAAAAAGAAGTTGCTAAATTAATGGACGAACGCGAAAAGTTAGAAAAGAATTTGCGCGGTATCGCTGAAATGACCGCATTGCCAGGTGTTTTGGTGGTTGTTGATTCTAAAAAAGAACACATTGCTGTTGGTGAAGCGCGTAAATTGGGTATTCCAGTAATTGGTATTATCGATACTAACTGCGACCCCGACGATGTTGATGTTATTATTCCGGCTAACGATGATGCAACTCACAGTGTAAGTTTGATTTTGGCGGCTTTGGCTGATGCTGTTATTGAAGCTAAGGAAGGCGTTGAATTGCGTTCAACTGCTAGCGAAAAAGAAACTGTTTCAATGGCTGCTGCGATTAAAACCAAAGCAGTGTTGGAACAAGCCGAAGCAAAAGAAGACGATGGTGTTATTGCTGAAAAGACTAAAACTGCAAAAAATGTAAATGGAGATAAATAATCATGAGTGATATTATGAAATTAAAAGAAGCAACCGGCGCTGGTGTGTTGGATTGCAAAAAAGCTTTGGACGAAACCAATGGTGATTACGAAAAAGCCGTAGCTTTGTTGCGCGAAAAAGGTAAGGCCAAGGCTTTGAAAAAAGGTAACAGTGACCGTATTACTGCCGAAGGTGTAGTTGGTTCTTATATTCATATGGGTGGTAAGATTGGTGTTTTGGTTGAAATCAACTGTGAAACTGATTTTGCTCAAAAGAGTGATAAGTTTAACCAATTGGTAAAAGATGTTGCAATGCATATTGCCGCAGCGAACCCTAAATATGTTAATGCCAGCGAAGTTCCAGCCGAAGTATTGGAACACGAAAAAGAAATTTTGAAAAAACAAGCCATGGAGGAAGGTAAGCCAGCTGCGATTGCCGAAAGAATGGTGGAAGGTCGTATTAAGAAATATTACCAAGATTATTGCTTAATGGATCAACCGTTTGTTAAAGATGGCTCAAAGACTATTGCGGATGTGGTTAATGAAACCGTTGCTTTCGTCGGTGAAAAAATTACCATTCGTCGTTTCGTCCGTTACGAAATGGGTGAAGGAATTGAAAAACCACAAGAAGATTTTGCTGCCGAAGTTTCAAAAACAATTGCAGCTAAATAATAAGGGGGAATTATGGATTATCTTAACGAAAAACTTAATGAATTGCTGGTTAACTACGAGGAAAAATTAAGTAAACGCTTTGATTATCTGAAAAATGAATTTATCACTGTGCGCGCTGGCCGCGTTGATACTCGTGTGGCTGAGCGCGTCACGATTGATTACTTTGGTACAATGACGCCAATTAAAAATTTGGCAAATATCTCTTGTACTGATGCCCGTACAATCGTAATTAATCCTTGGGATGGATCGGTATTGGCCACAATGGTAAAAGCCTTAGCTGCGGCTAATTTAGGTACAACACCGGTCGATGATGGTCGGGTTATCCGTTTAGTTTTTCCACAATTAACTGCTGAAACGCGTAAAGAGTTGGTTAAAAAAGTAAACAAGTTAGCCGAAGATACGCGTGTAGGTATGCGTAACGAACGCCGTGATGCCATAGACCAACTGAAAAAAATTAGCAATGCCGATAAGTTGAGTGAAGACGAAGTTAAAAATGTTGAACATGATATTCAAAAAATGTTAGATGATTACATCGGTAATGTTAATGCGGCATTGGCACAAAAAGAAAAAGACATCATGACAATCTAAATTTATAGACATTGCCATGATCTTATGGTAATATTTTTAATATGGTAATATCTGAATTTACAAAGAGGTTTTTGACTGCATCGGTTTTGATTGCCGGTTTTGCTGCATTTGTTGTAATGCGTGCATTTGCTGGTATTTTTGGACTTTATGCTTTCGATTTGTTAATTTTGTTAACATTGGGTGTTGGCACTTGGGAGGTTTGCAATGCCTGTAAATTAAACCGTCGCGGCTCAAATGCGATTGTGGCATTAGTAGTTGAAGGTTTGATTTATATGTTTTACATTATTGGCAGCCAAATTTTGAAAGAACCATTGGTTTGGTGGTTACAGCTAATTGTATCTTTGTTGATTGTCGCGATTTTTGTATTATTTATTGGCTTGTCAAATATGATTGACAAAAAATTTGCCAAGGAATGTATTTTGCAAAAAAAGAGCTTGAACAAAGAAGCTTGGGCGGGCGCATTGGATTTACTGTATTTGTTGATTTATCCTGGTTCGTTCTTTGCCTGCGCAATTTTGTTGAATCATATAACGACAGATAGTATTGGTTTGTTTGGGTTGTTGTTAGTAATTTTCATTTCATGCTTTACTGATATTTTTGCATATTTGACTGGTAAGTTATTGGGCAAGGGGGCTGCCAAAATGGCACCAAAGATTAGTCCTAAAAAGACTTGGGTTGGTTTTGTTGGTGGCTTGTTCGGCGGTATTTTAGGAGCTTTGTTTGCCGTTTGGATTATCAGCACTAATGCTACGGTCAGTCGTTATTTAATTGATTTAACCGGTGATGCAATTTTGGCACAAGTAGCTTTCTTAGTGGTTGGTTTAGCTGGTGCGATAGTTACAACATTAGGCGATTTATACGCCAGCCATGTGAAGCGTAAGGCAGGTATCAAGGATTTTGGTAATTTACTGCCTGGTCATGGTGGCGTAATGGATCGTGTCGATGGTATTATCTTAAATGTGCCATTCATATTGTTAATAATGGGGATAATATAATTAATGTCGCAATTAGGAAGTGTTTTACAAACTGTTGGTTATTTAGCATTAGCTATTTTTCTGTTAATGCTGATGATTACCATTCACGAATTCGGACATTATATTACAGCCAAAATGTTAAAATTCAAAGTTTACGAATTTTCGATTGGCATGGGTAAGCCGATTTATAAAAAGACTAAAAAGAATGGCGAGATTTTTGCAATTCGTATGATTCCAGTCGGTGGGTATTGTTCGTTTGGCGAAGATAATACCGATATTCCTGATACGGATCCGAATTCTTTCAATAATAAGGAACCATGGAAGCGTTTAATAGTTATGTTTTCCGGAGCGTTCTTTAATTTTCTTTCGGCAATTATATTTGCTGTGGTTTTACTTTCTTTGATGGGTTATGGGCGTGTGGCTAATGTGGGAACTACTTTTATGAATAAAGACCATGAAACCGATTCTAGCCAACCAGAAACCATTACATTGGCTGAAATTTTGAATCTGGATAATAAAGCGGTGGACAGTGAAGGAAATCCATTTGTATTTGCTTATGAAGACAACCAAAAGATGTTAATTGAAAGCGTTAATGGCCGTAGTATGAGCCTTTTGACTTGGACATCAAGTATTTTGGAAAACGCCCATGTCGGTGATAATGTGAACTTAGTGGTTGCTTGGATGAATAGTTCGGGTGCGGTCGTAAAACAAAGCGTTGTGTTAAAAGATATTTCCGCGCGTCAATGGCAAGCACTATCTAATGCGCAGCCGTCTTTACCATTACAGGATAAAATATATCATAATGTTGGTGGTGCAATGTTAAAAGCCATACCGTTCTCGTTTGAAGTTGCGGGCATGATTTTTAAGATACTTGGTCAATTAGTAACGGGCAGATTAGGCATGAACGCGATCGGTGGAACGGTGGCGACGGTTTCCGTTATGGGAAATTCAATTGGACAAGCGATATCATCGGCGCCGGTTGATGTGGCATTCGCGCAGATATTCTATTTATTAACTTTGATTAGTATTAATTTAGCGGTTTTCAACTGGTTGCCTATCCCGTCGTTAGACGGTGCGCGTATGGTGTTTGTAATTATTGAATGGATTCGTGGTAAACCAATTAACCGCGAGTTGGAGGCTCGTATACATACGATAGGTATTATTTGTCTTTTGGGGTTTGTGGTCTTTGCTGATGTGTTCTGGGTAATTAACAATTTGTCATTGCATTTCTTGTTATAAGGTGGTAACTGATGAAAAACATTGAAGAGTATTTGTATTATCATGAGAACCGCGATTTTATTAACTTAAAATTCTTGTCTTGTACTTATTATAAAGCCGAAAAGCGCTTAGTCGTGCGCTATCTTTATAATGCAGAAATTGAAAAGTACTTGCCATCTTTACGGCCGCGCTTGGAAGAATTGTTTATGCGTCAAGTTGGTTTACGCGTGAAATACGAATTTGTTTACCGTAAGGTTTTCTGTGATGCTTTAAGTTTACAATTGGAAATTGTTTCATTCTTGCGTAAAAAATATGGCGCTATGTCAAAATTAACCAACGAAGATAGTGTTGCGGTAACATTAAACAATCATATTTGGCAAGTTAAAATGATGTTACCAAATAATTTAATTGAGTTTTTAACTAATAGTTTGCAATGGAAGAAATTTCAACAAGATTTGCGTGACCGTAATTTTTATGATTTCGAATTTGAGTATCACGCGGCTTAAAGGTGTGATTTGATATTCGCCAAGGCATTTTTTTCTAGGCGTGACACTTGGGCTTGGCTGATACCAATTTCGTTGCTAACTTCCATTTGCGTTTTGCCGTCATAATAGCGCATCAGTAAGATATCACGCTCTTTTTGTACTAAATGACTAATGGCATCGTGCATGGCTTTATGCCCCAACCAATCGTCGCTGGTAGTGCCATTTTCTGGTAATTGTTCAATCATAGTAGTGGCGTCGGTAGTGCTTTCGCCCAATGGTTCGTCAAGCGAAGTTACATTGCCCGTGGCTGCCAAGGCAAAATATATATCTGATAATGGTTCATTCAACGCTTCGGCAACTTCTTCCATGGTAACTTCACGGTTTAATTTTTTACTGAGTTGCTCGGCGGTTTGTAAGGCATGATAAGCGGTGTCGCGAATACTGCGTGAAACATGAATTCCATTTTCATCACGCATGTAGCGTCGTATTTCACCGATAATCATGGGTACTGCGTAAGTGGAAAATTTAACATTAAAAGCTGGGTTAAAATTGTCAATTGCCTTAATGAGTCCAACACAACCAACTTGGAATAAATCATCGTAATTATTTTTCGCGTGGATATATTTTTGGATTACCGATAAAACCAACCGAATATTGGCAAAAATAAATGCTTGACGGGCTTCAGCGTCGTGGTTGCGGATTCGGTCAAGCATCTCCAAAGTTTGCACATTGGAAAGCTTTGGCAGACTGCTGGTGTCGATTCCTACGATATCGACTTTCTTCATATGATAATTTTTTACATTTCCCAAGAAAATTATTCTCAATCTTGGCAAGAAGTATCATATATATTGTCATGGGCGTGGAAATTTCGTTTTGCGAACTGCGCACAAAAATGGTCATCAATGTGGTCGATGGCAAGGCGTTAGGCCGTATTGCCGACATTGTTTTTTCGCGCGAAAATTCCAAAGTTGTAGGCGTAATTGTTCCTGGCGATAAAAATTTTCATTTGTGGGGACGCAAAAACGAATTATTTATTCCTTATGACCGCATTATGCGCATTGGTTTAGATGCGGTTTTGGTTGAAATGCGTCCGATGAGTAGTTACAATAGTAGTTATAATGTAGAAATTGCCACAAAAGATAATTGTTTAATGCCACCGAGAAATCGTTGTTAAGATTTTTTGCGAAAACGGGTTTGTTTGGACTTAAATTCTTCAATGTCGCCAGTCGGAGCGGGTGAGTCAATGACTACTTGACCGTCTTGGGGATTGCGGTGGTAGAGTGTGGTATAACCGCATTTAACTGCATCAGCCATAATACCCATGCCATTTGACATATCAATCCCTTGGTTAATGCAGGTACACATTGCGATAACTAATGCTGGTCCATTGTATGCGGTCGCTTCTTTAAGTACTTTTAAGGTATGTTCCATGTTAGCACCCATCGCAATTTGAGCTACATAAACATTGGGGTATTGCATCATCATACCACCTAAATCTTTTTTATCGGTTGATTTACCACCCGCGGCAAATTTAGCAACGGCACCTTTGGGGGTAGCTTTGCTGGCTTGACCACCAGTATTGGAATAAACTTCGGTGTTTAATACCAAAACATTAATATTTTCACCAGAAGCCAAAACATGGTCCAAACCACCAAAACCAATATCGTATGCCCAACCGTCGCCACCAATTACCCAAACAATCTTATCCGTTTCGCCACGCAAGTTTAGCGCTTTGCGTAAGCCAAAACCGAATTCGGCGTTATCCTCAAACAAACTATTAGCCCAAGCAGGGCCATGACCCGCGGCGTTCTTAGCATATGGACAGGAAGGTGAACTGCCACCATAAATTGAAGAGCAGCCGGTGGCGTTGGCGATGACTAATTTGTCGCCGTATAATTGTGTTAGTAGTTTGATGTATGGTGTTTCGCCACAACCGGCACAAGCCCCTGAAAATTCAAATAAGGGGCGATTAAATTGCGCTAATTTAACATTGTTTGGGGTAACTGGTGTTTCGGGCAAGGTTAAAGCATGTTGGTAATTTTCATCTTCGTGGACTTGGTCGAACGATTCCATTACCAACGCTTTATTGCGGGCAGGACAAATTTTTGCGCAAGCGCCACAACCGGTACAATCATGTGGGGAAACTTGCATACGGTATTGGTATCCTTCGTACCCCGGCACTCCTAAAGCCTTAATGGTTTTGAAACTATCGGGTGTGGGTTGATTAGTTAGTACAGGACGAATGGTAGCGTGTGGGCAGACCATGGCACAGCGGTTACATTGAATGCAGTTTTCGGGAATCCAATGGGGTAGACTGGTAGCAATGTCACGCTTTTCATATTGTGTTGTCGCAGTAGGAGCGCTACCGTCTGGTGTGAAAGCCGAGACTGGTAAAGTATCGCCTTGTAAACTATTAATAGTTTCAATCATTGTGGGTTGTTTTGTTGGGGCTTCGGTCTTTGTAATGGTTAATTGATTAACATCAATTCTGATTAAGGCGGTATCCGCACTGTCAACTGCGCGGTTATTCATTTCAACAACGGCAGGACCTTTTTTACCATAACTTTTTTCAATGGCTGTTTTTAACAAAACCTTAATCTTTTGATAGTCAATCATATTAACCAATTTGAAAAAGGCGGTTTGCATAATCGTATTGATGCGGACACCAAGTCCTAGGTCTTTGGCAATTTGGTAAGCATTAATAATGTAAAAATTAATGTGACGGTCACGCAAAGTGCGTTTGACATCATTTGGTAAAATGGCATCAATTTGTTCAGCTGGATAAGTTGTATTTAACAAGAAAGTGCCACCATCAGTGATGCCTGATAACATATCGAACCGAGTCAAAAAGGTTTGGTTATGACAAGCAACAAAATTAGGGTGTGTAACTAGATACGAGGCATGAATGGGTTGTTTATCAAAGCGTAAATGGGAAATTGTCGTACCACCGCTTTTTTTGCTATCATAAACGAAATAGGCTTGACTATATAAGTCAGTATTATCACCAATAATGGCACAACTGTTTTTATTGGCACCGACCGTGCCATCACTACCAAGTCCATAGAAACGGCAACCACCTTGTGGGTGTAAGTCAGGACGGGGCGCAACAGTTAAAGATGTATGTGTTACATCATCGTTAATCCCAATGGTAAAGTGGTCTTGGGGGTGTTGTGCGCTGGCGTTAGTAAAAATGGCTGCCACCATATCCGGGGTAAATTCCTTACTTGATAAACCATAACGACCTGCCAGAATAGTTTTGTTGCGTACAACGGCTGCGACATCAAGATAAAGCGGATCACCGACGGCGCCGTTTTCTTTGGTACGGTCTAGTACTGTGATGGTTTTAACCGATGCGGGTAAAACTTGCAATAAATGTTCAGCCGAAAATGGACGGTATAAACGGACTTTAATTAAACCGTATTTGCCTTTTAATTGGGGTAAGGTTGCGGCGATGGTTTCGCAGGCAGAACCCATGGCAATAATGATGTGTTCTGCGTCGGGTGCTCCTACATAATCGAAAAGGTGGTAACTACGCCCAGTTAGTTGGGTGAATTTTTGCATATAATTGGCAACAATCTGCGGAATAGCATTGATGTACGGGTTAGCGGCTTCGCGGTGTTGAAAGAATGTGTCGGAATTTTCTGCGGTGCCATACATCTTGGGGTGGTCGGGATTCATCGCACGGTTACGGAATTTGGCTAAGGCTTTTTGGTTTAATAATTGAGTAGCAATTTTGCTATCAGGAACTTGAATAGTGTTGAATTCGTGGCTAGTACGGAAACCGTCGAAAAAGTGCATGAACGGATAACTGGCTTCAATTGCCGATAAATGGGCAATCAAAGATAAATCAGCGTTTTCTTGAACCGAGTTAGAAGCTAACATAGCAATCCCTGTTCCACGGCAAGCGTAGACATCGCTGTGGTCGCCGA
>JAFZSF010000024.1 GCA_017619495.1 Clostridia bacterium
ACCATTGATAATCACAATGCGGATTAAATGTATGCAATGGCGAATTCAACCCAAAAGCGAACATAAAAACCGATGCCACGCCTAAACAAACTAAATAAACAGCCCAAGAACGAAATTCCTTAGTTTCATTCTGCGTGTTTTCTGCTTTTGTATCTTTCATGCAAATCTAGTATACACTGCACTAAACAAAGTATCAAAATCTATTTAGCACTTTTAGAATTAACAATCATATTCAAGCGCATTTTCAGCTTCGGCTTCAGCGATGGCTTCGTCCAATATTTTATCAATCTTATCGCGTTTCTCTTGCTTAGGTAATTTAACTCCCATCACTTTGGCTTGCGCTTTTAAGTCTTTAATCATGATTTTAACTTTATCGTAGCGTTGCATATTTAATGACAAATTATCCACAATCATTTTATTATGCCGTTTGATGCGTTTTTCCGACATCACTTTCTTTTGTTCTTCCGTCAAACATTGTTCCGCTGGATAATTTTTAATGAAACGATCAATCCATGCCAAAACGCTGAGTAAATATTCATATTGTAGACAAATGAAGGTCGGAACAGCATGTAAACGGCGAAAATCCGGTTCATATTCAACCATCAAATCTTCACTTTTGCGATCCTTGAAAAAATCAAGTTGGAAATAGTAAATCAAATAAGTCAATTCCGCTTTGACTTGTTCCTTGGTCATTGGGCGACCCTTTTTATCTAGGATCGGTTCACTTTTTAGAAACCCCTTGATTTTATCGATAAAAACCGACAACTTCCCCATGCCTATATCTTACCCCCTTACTGTACAAAATACAAGACCGAATTCAAACATCACTTCATGCTGTTCATAAGAATCTTGTGGTTCGTGAGGCTTTTACATCATATAGGACAGGATACAACTAGATGTACTGTCCATCAGTTATTCTTTCTACTATATTTAAGTGTGCCGTTGGCCAGATTGAGTGGCATAGATTTCCGTAAAAGAAAAATCATAAAAAGTTATAGAACTTTTTTTAACTAAATTGAACAATAAAAATAATTTTTACTATTTTTGACATATCGCCATCTTGAATTTTTTATACTTATTTATTATAATGAATTTAATATGAAAAGTGTTTTTGTTTTATGGAATTCTGTATTAGATTTCAGTAATGAAATTAACAAATTTCTTAATAATGAATTCTATGTCGAAAAGACGAATTATATAAATTTAGAACAATATTATTCTCAATTTGTAAATGATCTTTATTATTCAGAGAAAATGGAACCATCTAAAATTGAAGCCAAATTATTAACAATGCTAAAATATCCACAACGTGCAATCGTTTATAATATTGTAAATATTGAAAAGCCAACTGACATATTTAATCAATATAAAAAACGTTATGTTTGCAAAGAAATTGAGAATGCTAAACAATATTTACGCGAAACATATCGTACAAAAGTCCCCTTTTACACATTTGATACTGTAATACATGCCTCTGACGATGAGATTGAGTATCAAAATAATAATCGCATTATTTCTTTGTATGAAGACTTAACTCGTTAATTCTTTTCATAATATTTGAATTAATCACTGAAATATCTTGCTTTGTTGAGTATTTTTCACACAAAGGTTCAATGTTTTTTTGATTCAAAACACATTGTGCACACAAATTATTTGATAGCATTTTTTTTGAATGTTCGTCGCGCAGTCGACCTATAATTTGATTATGCCAAGCATCAATCAACAATTGTTGATTTAAATCAGCATAAACTAAATAGTTTTGAAAATCTGTGCAGCATGCAGTTAAATACCCTTCCCAAGTTATGCAAGCTGTGTCAAAAACATATCTACACGGTAACTTCCTTTGACTAGACATCCAGTAATCATCTGTTTCATCAATTAAATACTTAATTTCAGGCAAATAGCCACATTGATTCCGGACAGGAATTATTACGAACTCATCACATTTATCACTAAAAAAAGTTTTTATTTCTTCTACATTATGTGTATATTTTGTACTAACATAAGATACATAAACTTTTATTGATAACTTGTTTCTTTTTTTATACTGAAAAGCAGAAACCAAATTTTCTTTTACGATATCAAAGCCATCTAATCCATGTATTAATTCATAAGATTTTCGATCAACTGCATTGAAAGAAATTTTTATACTATCTAAACCAGCTTGCTGTAATTTAATAAATCTTTTTAAGTTTAACAATAATCCGTTCGTTGTTAAATAGACATATTGGTAACCAATTTTTTTAGATATTTTAATTAATTTTTCTAATTGTGGATATAAAAGAGATTCCCCAGTCGCATATAAACCGACCTGTCTACATCCCATATCGTATGCCTGCTGTAAAACGTTTTGTGCTAAAACAATATTCATGCTACCAATTTTTCTACTCATTTTTTGATTAGCACAAAAGATACATTGATTATTACAAGCATTTGTAACTTCTAACAATATGTTTTTTAACACAGCACATTCTTCACTGTAATTTAAAATATCATTAATACGTTTTTTTAATTCCATTAACTTATAAAGTAGTGTACTATATTAGTATATACATCACAAGGAGATTAATTTGGAACAAGTTGATTTATGGGATGAAAACCGAACTAAAATTCTACGAACAATAACACGTGGTGACGAAATCGCACCATATGAACGACGTGTTAGTATTCATTGTTATATTATTAATTCCAAAGGCGAAATTTTAATTCAAAAAAGGTCTTTAAATGAAACACACTTTCAAGGTTGGTGGTCAACTTTAGGCGGGGCCGTAACACATGGGATGAATTCTTTTGAGACTGTCAACATTGAAGCACAAGAAGAATTGGGATTAAAATTTAACAATGAACAAATCAAATGGATTTTATCTTTTAAACGTCCAAAGATTTTGTTGATGTTTATGTTATCAATGCGGATGTTGATTTAAAAGACATAGTTATGGCACCAGACGAGGTAATTGACACCAGATGGGCAACATTTAATGAAATAGAAGAAATGATTAAAAATAAAATATTTATTGATCAACCATATCTTTTATTGTTGAAATCAATCTTAAATTATCGAATAGACCCTAAACTAGCGAAATTAAATTAATTTTTAAGATTACGATGTTGCATAATTGCTTCGATAATTAACCAATCATACTCTTCATCAATTTCATAGTACGTGTAATCAGGCATTATATATGTACCAATTTTACCATAAAGACGACATCTTCCCTTCTCGAGATTCTTTTTAGGTATTATATATATTGAACCATTTTCAGCAAGTACACCATTCCAATCTTGGCGACGGGGACGCTTTTGAATACTATGTTCAATTTCGCTGATACTACCATCAGAATTAAAATTCCAATAAAATCTTTTCTGTACAACTGTCGAAACTAGACTATCATAACATCCTCTTTCAAATTCTTTAATTGCACCATCAACATCAGCAGTTGTGATTAATGGATTAGTCGCTTGGATAAATACTAAATTTTCATAATCAAATTTTACCGAGAATTCGAGTTGAATATCCTCAGTAGTTGAAACATCTCTAGCATTAAAAGGATCACGATCGTAAATCAACAAACGAGGATCAACACCAAACTTTTCGTGAGATTTTATACATTTCTTTATATCTTCACTATCAGTTGCTATGTAAACTTTATCAATATTACTACTTCCTAATGCAGCATCAATCGACCAATAAACTAACGGCCGACCCAATATCGGTTTGATATTTTTTAAATGGATTGATTTACTACCACCCCGCACCGGAATCATAACTATATATTTGTCTTTTACCATTTTATTTTTCTTTCATTTTCCTTTTCAATTTCTACAACAGGTGGTCTAAATTGTAACGCCATTCTAACATTATCCAGTGCCTGTTTTAGTGATAAAAATTCTTCCGCAACCAAAGATAATTGATGATCTGTTCCTTTAGCTTTTTTATCTAAGGTGTAATGTCTTTCAAAGTACCGAGCACCCAAGACGAATGCAGCGATGTCCAAATCAATACCCTGATGATGTCCTGATAAACCCACACCTTTAATGAGTTCACCATATTTCTTAATCAATAATGGAATTTCTAGTAAAAATGTGTCTTGCGCAGTAACGGGATATCCGGATGTACAAACATAAAGGATTAAATCCTGATTGCGCTGATTACGACAAAAAAATTGAACAATTTGTTCAGTCATAATATGGTCAGTCATCCCTAACGAAAGGTGAATTTCTCCCTTAAAATTATCAATCACATACTGCAATAATTCAAAGTATTGATTGCAACTTGATGCAATCTTTATCATTTTAGGTTTTAAACTAATAATCTCTTGCGCTGATTTTAGATCAAAAACTGTACAACTATAAATAAAATTATTCTTTTCGCAATACTTTTTAATCGACTGATGAGCGTCTAAATCCAATTCTAATGCTTTACGATGTTCTGCATAAGTTTTGCCAAAGGATTGAACTGGATTTGGATGTGCAGACATATAAACGGAAGGGTTATGTTCTATCCAATAATCAATATCTCTTTTTTGGAATTTAATCACATTTGAGTATCCATCTAACTTAAGCTTATTAATCATTTTATAGACTTGTTCTAATTTCCCTTGGTGATTACAGCAACAATCTGCTATTATTATCGGTTCAATATCAGCATTAGGAACCCGCAAATTTTCCTTTAATAATTCATAATGTTTTATTTTAATTATTTCTGCCATTTCATTAAACCCCTCCTTGATAAACCACTGTAAATCATAACGACAATCTAGATTAACACTAATATCAGTTATTACTATCGGAACAGTTGGAATCTTGTGATAAAGTGCTAATGCTAATCGATGAGAACCATCAACTAATTCTAAATTTTTATTAACAACAATCGGGAACTCTTTCTTAAAACCATGTTTTTCAAATGATTTAATTAGTTTTCGAAAATAATCTTCATTATTTAGCATGTATCGTGGAATAATTTTTTTTTGTTCCACGCGACGTGCCTGCATTAAATTATAATATTTAAAACCAAAATTATTTAAATGATAATAATTTTCTATTGCTAAATATCTAATTAATAAGTGAGCATTTTTATAATCATTTTTCATAGAATTTTCATAAAGCCAATAAGTCGAAACCTCTACAATTACATTTGTTTTGCTGAATAATTGCTCTAAATCCATGAATCAATAAACTTCCCCTTGATTTTGTTTCAAAATTCCGTCAATAATTTTCATTATACTGTTTTCTGAACACTTTGTCCATACACCAGAAATGTTCCCTACATCAATGTTTCCATTTTGATTAATGATTTGAACTACATCTTCTGGCTTTTGAACAAAATACACTCCGTGTACATTACTTACTAAATTTGAAATACGATTAGATTGTTCAATGGTTTTAATGATAAATGTTGGTAAATGAAAATACAAACCTTCAAGTAAACCCGTTGAATAAACACCAATTTGCAATGCAGATTCTACATGATAATAGTAAATATCTTTTTCAGTTGCCTTAACTAGTTTTACATTATTTAACCCAATAAAAACATTATGATAATAATCTTCTTCTTCAAGTGGGTGCAATTTATAGATAAAAGTATAATCCGGCAATAACTTTGCTAGTTTTTCAACAAAAACACACAATGGTCGTTTAATATCAAGTTGAGAAACAACAAGAATTTGCTTTTGATTTTTTTTAACATTCTTTAATTCAATACTTCGCTGTTCCAAATACAACTTACCCCCAACATGCAATTTAATATTTTGAGGTAATTGTTGACGATTGATTGTGCGCAACCCGTACAAAATAATATGTTTTGGAAGATGCCAATAATCGCGATTTCGGTCATAAACCTGGTGGAAAATGGGTTCATAATCACTATATATACCATGTTGCAACTCAACTGTTGGAACACTTAATTTATTAGCCGCTTTAATAAAAAGTAAATTTGCATGCGTTGGAACATAATACATCAACAACATCTTACATTTCGATTTTTTTAACATATTAAAGATAACCTTTCGATTTTTTTTAATATAGAACCACTCCATAACAAAATCACGAATATAGTTATCACTATATTTAATTCCAAAGTGAGATTCAATTAAACTCAACAAAGATTTAACTGATTTTGTAATTTTAGAATACACATCAGGATTCTTATTTAAATATTGATCTCTTAAATTTATCGCATCATTTTCTAATTGATCAAGAAAAACCAATATGTCATAATTTACACACGGCATTAAGTGTCCGTATTTGATTTGGTCAACCCAATAGTACATGGGTTCTTCAAATATGGATAACCGATAATTCTGCCTTAAAGCATTAATAATGCAATCAAAATCTGAAGAATAATATTTACCATTAAACGTACGCCTGGGAGCATTAATAAAGAAAATCTCACTACTTTTATATTTATCAGCTGTTAAATTATAATTCTCATGATAATCCATTAACCAAAAATCTTTTCTTAAATCACCGTAATGGTGTTTAAAATGTGCTGTTCCGTTTGAAATATGATCATTTAAATAATGAAATGCTATCCACCTAATATACGGCCAAAGTAATTCTCCACAACATTTATAATCGTACAATTGGTGATCTGCTTCAAATTTAATAAAATCACGCCGCAATTGATCGGTGTTAATTAAATTAAACTTCTTAATGATTGAAATGACATCTGCCAATGATCCAGCATTAATATAGCTAGCAGTATGTAAAATAGTATCTTCATCTAAAACGGCAACATCTTTAATAATGACCGTGTTGCACCCTGCAGTAATAGCTGCTAATGAACCAACATTTGAATCCTCAATAACTAAAGTATCCATAGGAGATAGATTCAACTCACCACATACTTTAAGATAGATATCCGGTGCTGGCTTGGGTTTAACCACAGAATCAGCACAAACAATTAAATCAAATAGTTTTGCGTCGATGTTTGCCTTTTTAAGTTTTAACATCAGACGTTCCTTATTCATCGTCATCGACGCAATTGCTATTTTCAACTTACACTCTAAACAAAAGTTTATTAATTCATCAACACCAGCTTTTTGCGGAATCCCACAAGAATACAATTTATCTAAAAAATCAAAATAAGTTTTCTCAAATTTTCTTGAGTTAACATTAACAAAATCGCTATAAAACTTTTGACGATTGCATTTGCCAGCAATATTTTTGTAAAAATATTCTTTCGCATCAATTAAATCAATTTTTAATAGATCAATCGCTTGTTCAAAAGCTATCGCATTTAATTTTTCACTGTCAATTAATACACCATCTAGATCAAAAATTATGGCTTTAATCACTACCCAAATATAAACATAAATTTCCTAAAAAATCAATATTAAGTTTTTAACTTTTGTAGCCATTTAATTAATGTCTATTGACTGTTTGACTCAGTTTTCATATGGAACAAGAGACTTCTTCTGAACCCTCACCACACTTAATTAGTTCGACTAGCAATTCACACCGTTAGGTACACTGCGTGACAAATATTTTTTACATAACTAAACCACATTGCTATTCTACAGCTGGTGCAAAATGTTCCTAATTTTTTAGAGGCAGATTTATGACACAATTCGACAAAATTTTACAAATAATTAATTTGATAGAATCTCTAAATTACGCACGAAGTTAGGAGAATAGTCAATTGCTTTAGGTAAATAATTTTATTAACATTCATTGTTCTTCTTTATAAAATTATAGATTTTATCTACTAGATCCATAGCATCCTTTGATAACATATCATACTCAGTTGTTTCATTAATAACCGCATTACAAAATGAGAGTTTGTTTTTTATCGTTCCACTTTCTGCTTTGTATTTACATGTCAAATCATCATCCTTAAATAAGTCAGAAATATATTGACCAAGTCCTATGTTTCTAAATTCAATCTCTTCCTCAGAAAATTTTTTCTCAATTAGTTCTTTTTTATCTTTGTTTTGTTCAATTAAAACATTTTTCAAAACATCTTTACTTACTAAATTTTCTATTTCCGTAACTTCTAAATTACAATAGTTGTCACCTAAACAATTACTAAATTCTTCTTTTCTTTTTTTTCTAGTTACTTGTTTATCTGTTAAATTATCATTATCAGTCACCAAGAAAATTTTATTATTTATGTAGTCAACTTTAATTTGATCATTGTTTTGATCTTTTGAAAAATTCAAGTGAACAACATTTGCACCACCGTATTCAATAAAAGTATAGTCAATTCCTTCTCTAAAACATTTAAAACCACTATTTTTTTTGTTTTTTTCATTAAAAAGATTAAGATAATGTTTTAAATATAACCTATCGGTTATTCCTTCAACCCATATACTGCAATTTGAAAGAAAAACACTAGAGTTTCTTACGCCTAATTCATTAAGTAGCGATACATCACCGTTGTTGCATTGTTCTATTAAGAAGTGGGAATCTGAATTTTTATTTACTTTTTTAAACTTAAAAATGGACATATTCATATTTGCATCCGCTGAAATATCCAGTATTGCATTAGAATGTGTTGTTATAAAATATTGATGATTTTTAAATTCATCCGAATTAAGAACTTCAATAAACTTTCGTAAAATACCAGGATGCATATACATTTCTGGTTCTTCAATAAAAAACAACTGATTATCTAAGTCTTTCTTCGTGTAGAGATAAAACAAAATAGTTATTAATTGTTGAATGCCATCTCCTAAATCAAAAATTTTTCTTTCTTCATCTCCTATTTTAACCAATAGGACTTTTTCTTCTTCAAACGGAGTTATTTGTATAGACTCAACTTGCGGAAAAAAATTCTTCTTTATAAAATTCTGGAAATGTTCAATTTGTTTTCTGTCTTTGTCATTTCCTAAATATAATTGTTTAATTTCACTATAAAGCATTCCGCCTGTTAACACATTCTCTTGAATACTTTCTTTACCTACAAAATATTCATCAGAAATAATTTTATTATATATATCAAGTTTCTCTAATCCACTCGTTTCTAGTTCTAACAAACTAATAAAATGGTTAATAGAATCTTTACTCTGGAAAACACTAGATTTTTCACCAAGAAATTTCCTTAATTTATTTACTATAACCGTCTTATAATCTTTGATTCCCCTTATAACTGGGAAATAATATTTATATCCTTCAGTAATACACTTAGCATCCTTGGTAAGTGTATTTCGAAATCCACTCATCATATGAAAAGTTGCATCATCGCATGCTTTTTCATAAACATCTATAAATTCTGCAACATCTATTTTGCTACGTTTAACCCAAATATGATCTCTCAAACAAGTATCTGCCCTTTTTATCAATTCAATTAATTGTTCATTATTCTTTCCATAAAATTTATCAGAAAAAAGTTTTCTTAAAAATCTACTCTTACCCGAATTGTTTTCGCCAATAAAAACATTTATTTTAGATAAATTGCCGAAAGAAATTTGTGATTCTTTTCCGCCATAAACAAAAGAATAATTCTTATCTAAGGCCTCTATTTTATCGGTTGAATAATCTTGTAATTTATAGATTATTTTAAACATACATCTCCTTGTCTTTTGATAGTTTTATAAAATATAATAACACATATATAACATAAATAAAATTATTTAAACATGGATACATATTTTATCACAAAGATAATTGTCTAAAACATCCCTCGACATCAGGTATATATTATCTTTCCCTATATTTATAGATAATTAATAACTCGTATATTTTTTATTCATGACAGATTATGAACTATATTTCATTGTTAATAATTTAATTAAATTCGGAATGTTCTTGGTGCAGCTGTAAATGAGCAAAAAGTAGCCGTTGCATTTTCAAAATATAAAACTGCTGTATTTCCATCATCTTCGTTATACATGCCACGAAGGTTTGGATAAGCATCCAGCATTGACTTTCTCGCTTCTCGTCTATCATCGTGAATCAATTTTCCAGAAAGCCTAATCCATACTCCATCTGTAAAGCCACTGATTTCTACATTTGGGTTAGCCATAATTTGCTTAAACACATCTTTGCTCTTCCCTGTTTGAATATAAAGTTTATTTTCAAATATATGAGCAGTTCCAAAAGGACGAACTCTTGGTTGATCTCCATCTACAGTAGCAAGATAATAAACTCCACATTTCTTTAAAAATTCATATACTTCTTTCACAAATTTCACTCCTGTTTAAGGTTAAATTAAAAACCAGTATTTTACAATATGTTTTAATTTATCATAAATTAAGCACACACACCAGCTTCTCGATATTGTTTTAGTTTAAAAATTAATCGCTTAAATTAGCCAGTGGACGTTTATCATTGTGTTCATTTTTGAATTTTTGTATTTCATCATATTCCCAATCTTTTGCTGTTGAATATTCTTTATTCAAAGACAATGGGTACCAAGTGATATATAAATATTCCATATAATTTTGGACAGCAAAAATATTTATTCCTCCATCATGTCCTTGGCTTCCTAATGCCATACGTAAAAACTTTTTTATACGAACATACAAATTATCAGATTTCCCAATATAAAGAATATTATCTTTTATCGTTTTAAATTTTTCTTCTAATACCTCTACCGATTCAACTGTTTTTGTGTTTATCTTTCCTTTTTTTAGTCTTGGTGGACGAAATTCTAATCCATTAATAGTTTTTGCTTCTCCGAATTTAATTGTATTTCTATCTTCTTCTCTTATAAATACTTTATAAATTCCCGGGCAACTTGGAATCATAGATTTAATTCTGTTATAATGTCTGTTATTAATTAAATTAATTATTTCACCAATTTTAATTCCATTTAAATTCATAAATAAAATTCTCCACGGTACAACATTAGTATGTTTTTATATTCTTGTCAAAACTCCCAATTAATATTTCTTTATATACTTAGTTAAATATTTCTAATCTGAGAGTTAAAACTAAAATATGCAACATAATTGTTGTAATTGGGAAGTCAGATGGTTCATAAAGTTTATTTGTATTACAATGCATAATATCGTTTCTTAAATTTAGTCCTATATCCATATCACTATCGAATAATTTCTTTAGAAAATCTCGTATGGTATTATCTATATTTCCCCTGGCAAAATAATTATTAAATAACGAATTTAAAGTTGGCGGTGTCTTATCAATCAACTGCAGTAAATCATTTCTTGCTCTAGAGTTTAGATTTAATAAATCTGAATTTTGAAAGAAAATATCAACTAATTCTTTTTCAAAATCATCAATATCTTTAAAAGCCTCTGGTGTTTCTTCTTTAATGAAAACTTGAATACCAGCATTCCAAACAACTTCTTTTTGGGGTTCTAATTTAATCTTTCCATTCAATTGTTGAATAAAATCTTTAAAAACTTTATTAATTAAATTATTACAAATTGCTCTTTCAATTATACTAATAATCAACATAGTTGTTCCATAAGTTGGAGTATTATACTGTGGGTAATTAACGTTAAAAATTAATGCTTTTTTAAATTCACGTTCAATTTCCTTTATTCTCCCCTTTAGATCCATAACCTCAATTTCTTTATCTTCAATATTAAAAATGTTTTTATCTTTATTCTTAATATAATCATTGTATGATCGAATTAAAGCACCGCCATAAGAAATAAACAATGGGAAAAATATAATAGCTCTTTTATTTCTTTCTTTATAGTTACTTTCATTAATGTAAATATCCCTTTCTGGGAATGAACTATTCTTTTCTTCGTTTTTTATATCATTTAATAATTCACTCAAAACTTTAATATTATTTTTTCTATCAAACAAATTATCTTTTAATAAATTATAAAAGTAAAACTGTCTTTTCATCAACAAGACACTATCTTCTTTTGATAACTGATAATAATTATTATTGTCTTTGTAAAACTTCATATTTTATACCTAAAGATTAATTGCAGATTCCAAAGAATTTTTCGAAAAATTCCAATAAGCGTTTAAGAATCGACTTTTTCTTTTCTTCCCTGTTGTTCCCACCGAACATAGACATCGCTGGCATAAGTTGATCAACATCTGTTCCAGTTGTTTTCATTGAACCATCTCTAAATGAATATTCAATGAAGCGTCTTGTTTCAGCATCTTTCAACCCTTCTTGTGCAATAATTTGAGCAAGTTCTTTTTCTTTTTCGGCAACAATAAACCTACGCCATTCAATCATAACATCATCGACTTCGTTAATTCCAGCAATGAAGTTTTCAATCAATTTCTTTTTACTACGAAGTTCCAAACTAGATTCGACTGCTTTGTTAATCGAAATAAGCACTTCTTTATCTTCACAATGACTGTCGTGATATTTCTTAACTAAGAGTAAGATATAATCAATATTGATTTCAATTTGTTTTACCAGTTCAATTTCAAAAACAACATCGTCTGTAATGTCTTCTTTAGTTCCAGTTTCTCTTATGCGTTTCCATTCCTCATACAAATCATTATATCGACCTTGATAATCTTGCATTTCTCGTTCAGATAAAAGTTCATTACCTGGGAATTCATCGAACGAAGCTAAGATATTTCTTACACGAAGAATTTGACCAAATAAACCAATGAAATCTTTTTGAGCTTGTTCTCCATAAATTTGTGCTTCAGACAAGGGATATTTGCTTTGCAGTTCATTGATTAAATCCATATAACCTGGTCTGCGAACTCCCTTATCATCTTCATAACCATAGAAATATTCTTTGTAAGTTTTCATTAAGCAAATACTGCTTGCCTCTTTATCACCAAACAATGAAACAGCATCATCAACTCGCTTTTGTAAATTTCTAAAGCAAACAATATTACCGAATGTTTTAATTGAATTCAAAATACGGTTAGTCCTCGAGAATGCTTGCAACAAACCGTGTTGTTTAAGATTTTTATCAACCCATAAAGTATTAAGTGTTGTAGCATCAAAACCAGTCAAAAACATATTAACGACAATCAAAAGATCCAAATCCTTATTCTTCATACGCAAAGAAACATCTTTGTAATAGTTTTGGAACTTATCACTTGATGTATCGTAATTAGTATTGAACATTGCATTATAATCTTTAATAGCACCATCCAAGAAATCCCTTGAAGCCTGATCTAGATTTGTTGTGCTTTCTGGATTTTCTTCTTCAATGATACCATCACACTCTTCTTCGTTGGCTCCAAAACTAAAAATTGTTGCAATCTTTAATTTCTTGGATGGATTTTCACTCATTTGTTTTTTGAATTCGTTGTAGTATTTTTTAGCAGCTTCAATAGATGCAACACAGAAGATCGAATTAAACCCGTTAACATACATTGCTTGTTTAACTTCATTAACCTTTCCTTTAGCACTCGCAACTTCTGCAATATTCAAAAGAGAATTAAATGAATAGTTTCTTTCGTTACGATATGTCATTCGATTAAAATTATCCAAAATATAACTGACAACTTCTTTAATTCTCTTGGGTGCCAAATACGCTTTTTCACGGTCAATATCATTAACCTGCTTATCTTCAATATCTGGATCATTGTTCATTGTTTTAACGTAGTCAACTTTGAATGGTAAAACATTCTTATCATTGATAGCATCTACGATTGTATAGGTATGTAACTTATCTCCGAATGCCTGTTCAGTTGTTCTTAGATTGAAATGATTTCCATTATTTGCATTAACGGCAAAAATTGGCGTTCCTGTAAATCCAAAGATATGGTAATTCTTAAATGACTTTGTAATTGCAATATGCATATCGCCAAATTGACTTCTGTGGCATTCATCGAAGATGATGACCATATGTTTATCATAAACTGGATGGTCTTTGTATTTTGAAATGAAACGGTCAAGTTTTTGAATTGTCGTAATAATAATTCTACAATCAGGATTTTCTAATTGCTTTTTCAAAATTGATGTCGATGTATTACTATTTGCAGCACCCTTCTCGAACTTATCGTATTCCTTCATTGTTTGATAGTCCAAATCCTTCCTATCAACAACAAACAACACTTTATCGATATAATTCAATTTGGTGGCCAATTGTGCCGTTTTAAACGATGTTAAAGTCTTACCACTTCCTGTTGTATGCCAAATATAACCACCTGCTTTAACACTTCCATAAGTCTTATAATTATTCGAGATTTCAATACGATTAATAATTCTTTCGGTTGCAACAATCTGATAAGGACGCATCACCAACAACATATTTTCCGAAGTGAAAACGCAATATTTGGTTAAAATATTTAACAATGTGTGTTTTGAAAAAAATGTCTTTGTGAAGTCAACCAAATCAGGAATAATTTTGTTACTGCCATCAGCCCAAAAAGAAGTAAATTCAAAACTGTTACTGGTTTTGGTTTTTCTACTTTGATTTTTTGCAAACTCTTTAATATGGTTTTCTCGGGTTGTATTTGAATAATATTTTGTATTTGTTCCATTTGAGATAACAAAGATTTGCACATATTTAAACAAGCCATTCGATGCCCAAAAACTATCTCTCTGATATCTTTCAATTTGATTAAATGCTTCACGAATCGCTACACCACGCCGCTTTAATTCGATATGAACCAAAGGCAAACCATTAACTAAAACAGTTACATCATATCTGTTATCATACTTTCCATTGTTCTCAACATACTGGTTAATAACTTGCAACTTGTTATTGTGAATATCAGTTTTATCAATTAATTTTATATTCTTAATGGTTCCATCATCTCTATGTAAAATCTGAACATAATCTTCTTGAATTTTTCTTGTCTTATCGACGATATCCTCATTCTTCCCTACTATGCACGTAGAAAAGAATTGTTCCCATTCACTATCCGAAAATCTGTACTTATTTAAGTCTTCCAACTTAATACGCAAATTTTTAATCAAATCTTCTTCTGTGTGTATGTTTAAATATTCATAACTTTGAGTTTCTAAAAGTTTAATAAATTCTTTTTCAAGTTCTGCCTCACTCTGATAAGCATCCGACCTTTTACCAACTGACTTATACTCAGCCATAACTGTGCAATCATTCGTTTGTGCTACTATGTTGTAAAATGCCATTCTGTTAACTCCTTATTTCACTATTACGATAACAATCGATATCAAAGCAATTATAACAGATAATAAAGTTATCATAAAATTTTTATCCTTAGTTCTCTCGATGTCAATAGCCAATATTCTAAAAACCCTTGAAATTAAAATGCCACAAAAAGCACCGCAAACATATAATACGTCAACCCACCACTCAACAATTTTAAGCGAACTAAAAATAAATTGTGCTGGAATATATACCAGAAGCAATAATGAACAAATCAACAAAACCCATTCAAAAGTTTTATATATAAACTTTATTAACCCTTTAAATATAGTTTCATTAGCACCTTGGGTATTAAGATATTTTCTAGGACTCCAAAGCATTTTTAAAATCATACCAAAACCAAGTTTTTCATTTGTTTCTTTTTTATAATATTCTTTACTTTCAATCTCTTTCTTCTTCTAGTCATATTTAATCAAAGCATCAACGATTGAATCCGTTAAAACTTCTTTATCTATTTTGGCAGAACTTGTTTTTTTCTTTGGTTTTTCGTCCATTACTTTTTCTCCTTAAAGGTTAATAATTTATTGCGATAATATTCATATTGCTGCTTTCTAGCGGTGAGTTCAGCGGTGAGTTCAGCGGTGAGTTCAGCGGTGAGTTCAGCAAAGTTATCAAGGATACTAGTAATTTCCTTCTGAACTGTCAATGGCGGAACGGGAATTTTTATATTAAGCATTTTCTTATAATCTAAATGATTTATAGTTGTTCCTTTAACACACTTCATTTTTAATTTTTCAAACCAAGAACTATTTAATAAATGAACCAAGTAACCGTCATTTTGTTCGTGTCGTAGAATTAAAGCATCACCACCTAAATAAGCGGGTTCTTTCAGTCTAAATGCTGATACTTTACCAATTTGTGCTTCTTTTGTGGTGCTAGACAAAGGCAAAACAAGGTCGTGTTCTAATACTTGTGGTGAATTTTTTATTTTTTCATTAGCGGTATATGATGCAATTTTTTCTATAAAATTACCATAAGTCGTATATAGTTCACCATATAAAATAATGGGGACATCGCCTAAACCTTTATCGCCTTTGGAAAGTCCTTGTCCTTTTATGTCTTTACAAATATCTCCAAGTCGTTTGAACTCAACACCATCTGGACAATATTGCTTAATCAATTCATCAATTTTGCTCATTTTAGTACCTCATAATCCTTCTTCTTTTTTGACTTCAAGAAACCATTTAATTCATATAATTTATCAATATAAATTCTTGCAACATTATATAAATCTTCAAATTTGCATCCAACAATTCTAAAATATTTCATATTGTCATCCTTATCCGAATAACAATATAAATTATAATCAGAGGTATCATCCCTACCAGAAAATAAACCATCAAACCTTAATTTATAATAATGGGTATTAGGAAAAAGATTTAATGAATTCTTTGGATTTCGAATATCAACACAAATAAAATTACCGTCTAACTCATAATTCTCGTGGCGCGTAGTACTTAAAGGATGACCAACCACAAAAGAGCGAATCGCTTTTAGGTATTGCTTTCGTTTTTCAAATTCTGTCTCATTAGTAAATACAAAACCAGATTTTATTTTTTCATCAATCAGATTAAATATTTTTTCATATGCTTCGCTAACCCAATCGACTAACGAAATTATAAATACAACATCTTTATTGCAAGCATTTTCTAAATTTTCAATTTCTGAATTCAAATCCTGCAATGAATAGTTAATTTTTTGCATATAATCACACATCTTCATATAATCGTTTTCTTTGTATATCCATTGCTTATATAGACCATCCTTAGCCGTAAAACTACAAATATTGTTTAGGTCTCTAATTTTTTCAAGCATTATTATCTCCTTCAATGTCGGCAATGATGTTATCAATTTCTTTACGCAATACTTCTGCATGAGCAACGATTTCTTTGATTTTTGCGTTTAACTCTTTAATATCAATCTTTTCTTTCGTGTCTTCTTTTTCGACATATGTAGAAACCGAAAGGTTGTAATCGTTTTCGGCAATCACACCATTTTCAACGAGCTTAACCGTATTAGCCACATTTTTACGGTCAGTAAATAATTTCAAAATGTCTTTAATATTATCTTCGGTTAGTTTATTATTATTAGTAACTTTAACACAGTATTTAGTTGCATCAATAAATAAAGTTGCATTATCAGTTTTAGATTTCTTCATTACCATAATGCAGGTTGCAATACTCGTTCCAAAGAACAAGTTATCTGGTAATTGAATAATGCAATCAATGAAGTTATTATCAATCAAATATTTCCTAATCTTTTGTTCAGCACCACCACGATAGAAGATACCTGGGAAACAAACAATCGCAGCAGTTCCGTTCGTCGAAAGCCAAGACAACGAGTGCATAATAAATGCAAGGTCAGCTTTGGATTTCGGCGCAAGAACACCAGCCGGCGAGAATCGTGGATCATTGATTAACAGCGGATTTTCATCTCCCGCCCATTTGATTGAATACGGTGGATTAGAAACGATCGCTTCAAACGGTTCGTCGTCCCAATGTTGTGGCGCAATCAAAGTATCTTCGCAAGCGATATTAAATTTATCAAAATCAATATCGTGTAAGAACATATTGATACGGCAAAGGTTGTAAGTTGTTAAGTTAATCTCTTGGCCAAAGAAACCGTTACGAACATTTTGTCTTCCCAACACTTTGGCAAATTTCAAAAGCAATGAACCTGAACCACAAGCCGGATCGTAAACTTTATTAACTTCGGTTTTTCCAACAACTGTCAATCTTGTCAATAATTCAGATACTTCTTGCGGAGTGTAATACTCACCACCAGATTTACCAGCATTAGAAGCATACATACCCATCAAAAACTCATAAGCATCACCAAAAGCATCAATCGTATTATCTTGATAATTACCAAGGTTCATCTCCCCAATGCTTTTCATAATCTTAACGAGCTTCTCATTACGCTTTGCAACAGTTGGTCCAAGTTTATTACTGTTTACATCAAGGTCATCAAACAAACCTTTGAAATCATCTTCACTATCACTGCCCTTGGCTGAATTTTCAATCGCGTCGAAAACCTTTTCCAATGTTTCATTTAAATTCTCATCATTCTTGGCATTGGCTCTAACGTTGCAAAACAACTGACTTGGTAAAATAAAGAAACCTTTAATTTTCAACATACCGACACGAGCTTGTTCTGCTTCAGCATCAGTAAGTTTCGAATAATCGAAATTTATATTACCAGCTTTGTGTTCGTTCTTGTTGATATAGTCAGTAATATTTTCCGAAATATAACGATAAAACATAAAACCTAAAACATACTGTTTAAAATCCCAACCATCAACTGAACCACGCAAATCATTCGCAATATTCCAAATTGCCTTGTGCAGTTCTTCTCTCTCTTGTTCTTTAATGTTGTTTGCCATTAGTAAAAGCTCCTATAAAATCATAACATACAAATACCATCTTGTCTTTATTTTATTTACCTAAGAGGGCCTGGCAAGCCTTTAAAGTGAATATTTTTGATACATAAATGACAAAAATGTTACATAAATGTTACATAAATGATATAAAATGATACAAAGATTGACATAAATGATATTGTAATGTTGTATTTTTTTTAGTATGCTACTCCCCGCAATCCATTTAAAAAAGGGGGTAAAACAATGGAAGATTTAGAGGTTATTTTTCTCAACGAAATCGATGTCGATATGTTGAATGATGCTCTCTGTCTTGAACTATTAAAAGATTTCGAAGAGTTGCAAAACAAAGACAATCAATAATTATTTCTTTGTCTTACGACTGTGGAGCGTAAACGGGAACAAACTTTTGCCAAGGGTAAAATGCACGGTAGACCGCCCTTGGTAAAAGAAGAAAAACATTTAAATCAAGAACAATTATAGTTCCCGTTTATTTCCCGCTCCGTCGTAAGACAAATAAAGAAAAAACTTAAAAGGAGATAAAGTGAAAAAAGCAGTGATCTATGCTAGATATTCTAGCGACAATCAAACAGAACAAAGTATTGAAGGACAAGTTCGTGTATGTAAAGAATATGCTGAACGTAATAACATTTCTATTATCGATTCATACATCGATCGTGCTAAGACCGGAACAAATGACCGCCGGCCAGCATTTCAACGCATGATTATTGATAGCAGTAAAAAAGAATGGGACTATGTTATCGTATATAAACTTGACCGTTTTTCCAGGAACAAATACGAAACTGTTGTACACCGAAAAGCATTAAGAGATAACGGTGTCAAACTAGTATCAGCAACCGAGAACATTCCAGACACACCTGAAGGAATTATTCTTGAAGGTTTACTAGAAAGTATCAACCAATACTTCTCTGCTGAACTATCACAAAAGATTAAACGTGGTATGCGAGAATCGCGTATTAAAGGAACTTTCCAAGGTGGATCTGTACCTTATGGTTATAAGTTAGAAAACAAGAAATTAGTTATTAACGAACATGAAGCTGCCATAGTAAGATACATGTTTGAACAATTCGATTCTGGTTATTATATCAACGACATCCTTCTCATGTTAGAAGCAAAAGGTATTAAATACCGACGCCGACCATTTAACTACTATGTAGTTTCTCGAATACTTGAAAGTGAACACTACACTGGCGTTTATCACTACGGAAATGAAGAATACACCAATATGTATCCACAAATTATTGATAAAGAATTATACGAACGAGTAAGGGCAAAATCGAGATCACTTCTTGGTGGTATCAGCAAAATCACAAATTATATATTTAGCCGAAAACTTGTTTGTGGATATTGTGGAGAACGCATTAATGGTTCTTCGGGAACAAACAAAGACGGCGTAAGAAGATATTATTACCGCTGTGAAGGAAAACGAAAAAATTCTAGTGGTTGTCAAAAAACTGCACTACCCAAAGATTTATTTGAACGTTTTGTTATTCATAAAGTTATTGGTGAATTAAACAAACCAGAAGTTATGAACAAGTTACTTGATCGACTCTTGTATATTAAAGAAGATAGGAAGAAACTTGCTGAACATTTACACATTCTTGAACAAGAACACCGGGAAGCTAAAATAGCGATAAATAATTTAATTGACTTTCTTTCACAAGGCCCAGCTTCTAAAAGGCTAATTGATCGAATAAACGAACTTGAAGAACAAGTCAAAAAACTTGAAGAAAATATAGCAATCGAAAGAGATAAGATTAATACCCCACTTGACCGAGAACCATTACGGAAATATTACAATGATGTACTAAAAAAACACGCAAGAGAAATTGCTGCAGTACTCGTTAAGAAAATCACACTATACAATGACAAAATGGAAATTCTATTTACAAGACCATTAAAAAAGAGCCCTGAAGACAATCAAGGTTCTTTTTATGATGCAACTTTTAAAAATCCTTTCACTAAGGAACAATCAACTATAGAAGCACAATATTATATTTAAAGCATCTTCAAACCTTTGCAAAATGAAACGGTTTAATTTTCTTTAACTGGTGACAATTTGTCACCAGTTAAAATTCCATTAAATTTTTTTGACATTTTTATTTAATGATTAATCTCGCAATGTAGTAATTGGTAAAACATATACACCATCTTTATTCTGATATGCCATGTTACCAACTCCATAAATAACACATTTAAGTACTGGAGCTTTACCACCATTAGCTGTAATTTCGTTACAAACTTTTACTAAATTACTTGCACCTTCTTCTGCTTTATTTAGTCCAAGTTTAATTTCAAATGCACACCAGTTTCCATCTTCAAGTTCGATTACAGCATCTATTTCATTACCCTTGTAATCTTGATAATGGTATAGTTTACCATTTAATGCTTGAGCATAAATTGACAAGTCCCTTTCTACCATCGCTTCAAAAAGGAAACCAAATGTATTTAAATCGTTCATTAATTTTTGTGGAGTTAACTTCAACACAGCACAAGCCATTGCAGGATCTGAAAAGTGATGTTTTTCTAACTGCTTTACCCTTAACGAAGATCTAATATTTGGCGAATAAGGTTCTTGATTGTTAAGAAGGAACATTCTATCAAATGCATTTAAATATTTTGCCAATGTATTTTTACTAATAGATTCAGTATCATTTTCGATAATATCATCCATTATTCTTTGATTAGAAACAGTAGTTGATTCATTTCTTGCAAGTGATTTTAGGATAAGTTTAGCTTTGTGTTCATTGTAATCAATATCATCATCCAATCGTCGAAGATCTGTTTTAATGACGTTTTCCATATAGCCAATAGAAAGTTCCGCACATTCTTGAACCCCAACATTAATATTTCCAGGCCATCCACCTCTTACAATAAGGTAAGCAAGTTTTTCAAGTTTTATATCTGGAATTACCACAGGATTAAATTTAGCATTAATTAAATCTTTTAATGAAATTTCTCCAGTTGAATCACCAGACTCAAAAAGCGACATCGTATTCATTCTAATACTTTTTATACGGCCAGTTCCACTATGCAAAATACCTTTTTTAACAGGAGTAGATGAACCAGTTAATATAATTTGCCCTTTCTCTCCATTGCGATCAACAAAAGATCTTGTGGTATCCCAAAGTGCAGGAACCTCTTGCCATTCATCAATCAATCGAGGAGCTTTACCTTCCAATACAGTATATGGTTCAGTTTCAGCAAGCATCCTGTTAGAGAAATTACCGCTTGGATCACCAACCAAAAATTCACTATTAGAGTGGTGAGATGAGGTCCAGGTCTTTCCACACCACTTTGGTCCCTCAACACAAATTGCGCCAAAGATACGCAAATATTTTTCGATCTGAGTATCAACCAATCTTGACTTGTATTTATCGTGAGCAATCTTTTCCATTGATACCTCCTTCTTTAATTGTTTAGATTATAGCAAACTGACCCATTTTTGTCAATTAAACTGACCCATATTTTGACTTAAAACTGACCGATTTTTTGACTCAAAACTGACCCATTTTTTTACATATCAATTTTAAGAAATTTCCATAGAGCAAACAATTATCTCTTATAATTTTCGAAAGTCAATACTTTACTGCCACTGTTTTAATAAAAAAGCCCTGACGACAATCAGGGCTCTATTTTGTGGAGTAACCAATCGTAAAAACACAACGCTTTGTGCAATTTTGATTGGGGAGTTAGGGTATGTTGGGACCCCGTATGTTGTCTAAGACGAACCCCAAAACACATTTAGTTTTTATCTTCTCCAACTTTATTCACACTTCTTTTATAATTTATATAATTACTTTGCCCGGTTTGCTAACGGTCGCTGACCGAAATGTTCTTGCTTAAAATTTTCAATTTCGGCAGTTTCCCATTCGTCTGCTGTTGCGTATTCTTTTATTAGCGGATACCAAGCCACATGCAAATATTTATCATAATCTTGCACCGCAAAAATATCAATGCCACCACGATGCGAATGTCCACCAAGTGCCATTTGTGCATATTGACGCAAACGATTTTTCAATGACGTAGCCTTACCAATGTAAATTACATTATCATTCAAATCTGTAAAATGCTTTTGTAATTCGCTTGCATTGGTTACAGTTACTTTAACCACTCTCCCATCATTTCTCATAAAGCTTGGACAAAATAGTTTGCCATTTACAGTTTTCGCCGCTCCAAATTTAATTTCATCACGGTCTTCATTTAATACAAAAATTTTGTAAATTCCCGAACAATCTGGAATCATATTAAATGGATTAGTGCCTACTTTACTTCCGTTCAACCAATCAATCAAAGCACCAAATTTTATTTCATTATTCATTTATTAAATACTCCTTTTATTTGCCGCGATACTTAGATAAGCGATATGTTCCACTGCCTTTACCACCAGGTGTATAAACAATATCTTCATTACCCGCGCCACTAATATCAGGATAAATTTTTTTATCCATCAATTTGCGTAATTTTCTACGCATTGTTTTTTCATTATCTGGGTTAGTTTCAATCCCCATTTCAAACAAAATTTGTCTAACACTATAACCGCTGTCATTATGTAATTTTGCTTCTAATTGTTCCAATGCAATAATAATTTCATTATCAACAGTTGACACTCTCTGGGTTATTTTAGGTAATTCTATTTCCTTTTTCCCATCAATTAAACTCACAACATATTCAATATCGAATTCAGCATTTGTTGTTTTTCCTAATGCAAACCTGTAATAATTTTTGCAAAGATTAAAAAGATACAATAATGCCCGGCCTTTTAATTCTGTAGTTATTTCAATTTTACCTAAGCCATGTTTATAATCATTTGCTGCATGATTGATAACCCAAAATTTTTTAATATCATCCTCTGACATTAAATCATTTTCAATTAAATATTTTTTGAATTTATTATGATTCAAAATATCTTTCATCGTTGGTCGAGAACATTCTAAATAAATACCACTTTTTTCAAGAATCTTATTTTTAATTATATTTTCAAATTTACTTTGAATAATCTGTAAACAAGTATTATTAACCATATTCGGTTCAACTTCATCGATAATTTCTTGGTAAATATTTTCATCACACTCTTTCAAAAATTCAAAAATAGATTCTTTTTCCATTAGTTTCTCCTTAATCTTAAATTAACACAATTTATGTTTTTTCGCATTATTTTTCCACTGGGTATCTATCACTCACAATTTCGTGGACACGATAGAATTGTTCATACTGTTTTAATTCAAACACGCCGGCAAAACAATATTGCCCAACCGGGTTCTTAATAAACACAATGCGATTTTTATAGTCCGAACCTTTGGCATTGTTGTTTTTCGTATCAGCGATTTCTTCGGTAATGCGGTTGCCATTATTTTCAATAAAATTATGTACATGTTTGTCTGCAACAACTTCGGTTTGACTGCGGTTGGAATAACAAATAAACCAAACACCATTTCCGTCCAAGTCGCAGTTTTCCGCATACAAGCGATGTCCACGCGTAAACTCTTCCGCTTTTTCCGGATCCCAGCCAAATGCCTTACAACATTCTAAATAAATCTCTTGTGCGTTATCACCATAAGCATGACCGCGCACTAATTCAGTAATTTTTGTTTTCATTCTTTACTCCTTTTACTTTTGTTTTCGTTAAAGCACGGATCGGGTGCATTGATAGCACCATTCGCTACATGAGCCGCTTCACGACAACCACCTTCACATTTTACACCCAAATGTTCGCAACCCTTACACATATCTGGCAAATAATCGTGATTGATAAATTTTTGCCAATAAGTGTTCTTATGCAAGGTTTCAATTTCCGTCCAATGACAACACGGTTGCGGACTGTGATTACAAACTTTGACATAGCCACTTGGGTCAATCACAAAGAAACCTTTGCCCGCTGCACACATCGACGACAAATGAATCCATTGATACTTATCTGGGTTTTTAATAATACAATAAGGCGTTTCCGTGCCAATGTAACCGTGTATACCAGCTTTACTCAATACTTCTTCGGCCGTATCTAATAATTGGTTAAACTCGTCTTGCGATAACAAGAACTCTTGATTTTGCATACCACGACCACCCGGCAAAAAGCGATTGATTAAAATCGTATCGGCACCGTGAATAATTGGCAAAGCAATATTTTCGTATAACTCGCCTAAATTCTTTTTTGTAACTGTGATATTTGCGCCGACATGAATACCTAATTTTTTACACAAATCAAACAATTCCAAAGTGTGTTCTAGTCCATCGGTTTGTGTCGTTTCCTCAAAAGTTTTAATACCAGGAACACTGATATTTAGCATCACATCATACGGCGCCAATCGTTTTAAGAAATTTTCATCTAACAATTTACCATTAGAAATTAACCCAATGCGATAACCCAATTTGTGTGCGTGGTCAATAATTTCAAACAGGTCTTTTCGCGTGCTTGCTTCCCCTCCAGTAAATGTAACTTCTTCCACACTATAAGTTTTTAGTTTATCTAAAACGGCACACCATTCTGCCGTCGGTAATTCTTTCAAGTGATAATTTTTATCGTTTTCCCACGGGCAATAACAAAACAAGCAGCGGTGATTGCAAACACTGGTTAATTCCAATAAGACATTTTTCGGCAACTTAATCATTTATCGTACCACTTCCAAACGTCTTTTATTTTATCTTCAAGTTTAGTAAATGAATCAAAATTAATTTTATCATCATGAATGTGACAAATTGCTTTAAAGGTTTTTGAAATTTCCTCATTATCATATTCAATCTTAACACCCAAAATTTTTTGTAAAGCTCTATCAACTTTTAATTTAGGTAAAAAACCTTCTTCTTGAGATCCCATATGGTCTCTACACCATTCAATAAGATCTTTATATGTAGAGGATGGATTTTCTAGGAATTTCAGAGCTATATGATATTCAAAAGTCGAGGTCAACCTTGAGTCTTCAATTAGTTTTGAATCCTTAATTGATTCTGGATCTATAGAATTGTAATAAAAACATTGTGGAAGCGTAGCTGATAAAATTTGTCCACGGGCTTTAAAAACCAAGATAAACGCACCGTATTTGCATATATCACCGCACGACAATGCTGATGACGGAAAATTATCCTTTAGTTGAGATTTATAATTCCATAATTCTGTAATCTGACAATTGTCATCAGTATGATTATAATGATATTCATTAACACAATGCGGACAAAAATATTGCAATTCAGCATCTAATCCCGCTGCTTGAAAATAAGGTGCTATACCTTTACACTCTACAACTTTTATATTTTCGTTATAATCAACAGGTTCATTGAGATAAATTTTATGACAATGCGCACATTCTAATTTAACATAACCAGTATGTCCCGTATGCTCCATTATTTCCTGCAATCTTTTGGGCGATGGATCAACTGAGATTGTCTTTCTAGGAAAATCTACATAATAACAAGTCACTGGCCTAAAATTATACGCCAAGAGATAATTTTTACTAGACAAACGATCCTTACGCATATTTTCAAGTCGTGTATCAATTTCTGCACGACTAATTGATTTAATGTTTTTTTGTTTTTTATTTTCAGCACTAACCAATTTACTACTTTCATCATTAGTAGTTTCACTCATAAATATTTTTCCTCCATTTAATTAAATTTTTATTTTCTAGCACTTGGGAAAAATGTTTGTTCGTTTACCTCCTTTTATTTCTAGCCTGGTAGATGAAAGTGTTTTGGTTGTGCCCTCCTTTGTTTAACAATATAACTATATATACGACAAAATCTATTATTTTCCTAATGTTTTTACATTTGAAATCATCCCAATAAAAAAAGAACTCTTACATAATCAGAGTTCTTTTTTAACAGTCAAGTTTTTTATTTATGTTAATTACTCATCATCATTTTTGACTTCAAGTAAGTTTTTATTGTCCGCGTTAATTGAAGAAATTACTTTTTTACCAACTCTTTGCTCGTAAGCATTTTTTGCCGTCTTCGCAACTTCACCACCTTCACGAGCAACTCTTCTATTTTCTTCAAAGGAGTTTGGTTTTTGATTTTTACTCATTTCAGTTGTGGTAACTTCAGCCAACATATTCAAAACCAATTCAATATTGGTCATGTTATCGCGTAAGTTTTCTTTCTTAATGCCTTTGAGTTTTTTATATTCTTGAACACTCATGCCCGACCAAGCTTTAGTCATTTCATTGGTTAAAATGGCATATTCCTTTTCTTTAGTAATTCCGCGGTTCTGCCATTCATCAGTTAACTCTTTACGCATTTTAATCGTCATCATGCGTTGGGTAATCCATTCTTCTGGATAACCTTTTTGACGATAAGTTTCAACTGCCCTATCAATCGCTTTTTGCGGATCAGCAATTTCATCTAAGCGTTCGCTGCCAACTTGGGCCAACCACAACTTAAATGGCTCAGCTTTTTTACTTGGAATAGATTGAATTAAACGGAAAATGCCTTTTGTATTTAAAACATCAACTAATCTTTCTTTACCATCACGAGCAGTCATTTTCAAAGCGTTACAATTTGTAACGGTTTCATTTCCTTCATCTTTCAGCCTTTTTTTTAATACACGCCAATATGTCTGTGGATTCTCACTATCGGTTAAAACCTCGATAACGTCCACAACTGAAAAATACCAATCCTCTTCTTTTTCGTTCCATTCGGTTCTGATTTTCTTATCTTCAAAAACTTTAATGTTTGACATAAATAATTCCTCTGAGAAATTTTATCATAAAAACTTTTATCTTGCATTCTCTTTCTTGGTTTTGCTAGGAGTATAATGACGACGTTTAATCAAATTCAATTTTGATTAAAAATAAATTTAACAAGGAGAAGAAATGACTAAGTATAGCGAAAAACAAAAAAAACAAATTTTAACAGAATACAATGATGGAAAATCAATTGAAAAAATAATGTCAACATATGGTGTTAGTAGATCCACAATCTTCGCATGGATTAAGAAGAACATTCAAACAAAAAAGTTTATTGAATATAAGAAATATGAAATACTTCAGAAGGAACTTGAACATACCAAACTTAAACTAGAAATTTATGAAAATTTACACTGCTTCAAAGATTCAAGTATACGCGAAAAGGAAATTGCAATTTCAAAATATTTGGGACAATATCCGACAAAGACCATGTGTAAAGTATTGGCTTTACCATGTGGAACTTTTTACAACTACCATTTCAGAAAAAAGGATGTTACACAAAATCAAATTAGAGATGAAAAACTTAAAACCGAAATTATGAAATCTTATTTAGAAAGTGAAAGAAGATTCGGTGCAAAAAAGATATTTGCCAAATTACAATCGATTGGGATTAAAACATCGCCGAGAAAAATTCAAAAATTAATGAAAGAACTGAACATAAAATCAATTCAAATACCACAAAAAAATGAAACAAGAAAACCGAACCCTGATTATGAATTCAATAAACTGAAACGACTTTTTAATCAAGACGCACCCAATAAATTCTGGGTAAGTGATATCACAGAAGTTAAGATTGGACTAAATAAATTTTACCTTTGCGTTATCATTGATTTATTTTCAAGAAAAGTTATCGCCTATAGACTTTCATGTCAAAACAACACAAGCCTCACTATCAACACTTTCAAAGATGCTTTTGAAAAAAGAAATCGACCAACTGAATTATCATTTCACACCGACCAAGGAACAAATTACAAGTCCATTGAATTTAGAGATTTACTGCAAACATTAAAAGTTAATCAATCTTTCTCTCATCGAGGTAACCCATATGATAACGCTTGTATGGAGTCTTTTTATGCAAGTTTCAAACGAGAAGAATACAACACGAAAGAATACGAATTCTTTGAAGATCTGGAAAACAGCGTGAACTCATATATGGAATTCTACAATAATTACAGACCTCACGAATCGTTAAAAAATAAAACACCGAACCAATTTGAAGCAGAATATTACGAAAATTTAGCAAATAAAAAGTCACAGATTTCCCTGTGACTTAATTAGGTAGTCCAATAGAATTTTTCACTCTTTTTGACATCCCCTCATATGGGACGGGAGATGGGAATCGAACCCACGCATAACGGAGCCACAATCCGTTGCCTTACCACTTGGCTACACCCGTCATAACGACACCGTATTTTAACACAGTGTCAGAGTTTTGTCTAGATTAAGCACGGTCAACATAAGCGCCAGTACGCGTATCTATACGCAACTTATCGCCGTTATTAACGAACATGGGAACTTTGGTTTCCAAACCACTCGACATTTTCGCACTCTTCAAAGCATTACGCGCAGTATCACCGGCGACGCTTGGTTCAGTTTCGACTACGGTTAAAACAACAAATGTTGGTGGCACAATGCTAACGATTTTACCATCAATATAATTAAATGTGCAAACAATCGGTTCCGCGTTTTCGTCATTAAAACGCAAAGCATTCTCACACAAACTGCGATTTACTGGATAATCCTCAAATGTTTCCATGTCCATGAAATGAATAATGTCGCCATCGGCATAAGAATATTGCAATTCTTTCTTTTCGACTTCGACTTCTTCCAAAACAGGGTTACCCTTAAAGTTTTCCACACTAATCGCGCCCGATTTAATGTTGCGAATCTTTGCACTAATTGCCGCCGCCAAGCGCGGTTGTTGACGGAATTCGTAGTCAATCACTTCATAAACGATTCCGTTCATTTTGAACAATTTTCCCGGTCTTAAACTTTTTGCTTCCATGGTAATAATTATACAACAGTCAAATTACTTTGTCGACAGTTTTCTTTTTACTGTAAATTAATTATTTTTACGCGCCTTTGCGTTAATCACCGGCACAGCAACTGAAAAAATTGCGTTTAAAATTCCTTTCAAAGGATTGGTTGCAATAGCTGTTTTCAAGACACTTGGCAAAGTTGCTAAAATTGTTGTTTGTGTCCACTGTTGATCAAAGATAGCTTCAACAACTGACATTGCAGTATAAGTCAGACGCTTTCCAGTTCGCGATGCTAAATCCAACAAACAACCAATTGTATCTTGTTTACTATCAGTTGTTTTGGTAATATAATTATTTAATTTTAACATTAAATTCGGACCAAGTGAATTAATTGCTTCTACTACTGCTTTATTTGCTGATTCTGCCATCGGTCGAACCTGTTCAAGATCTTTACAATCTTTCCATATCTGATTTAACAACTCCAATGTAATTTCGTCGCCTTTTTTCCATTTAATCGGTCCGTCAGGTTCTTTTTTCTTACCTTTACCTCTACCATCATCTTCGGTTTCTGTAATTTGTCCGGATTCATCACCAGTACCAATGGATTGGCTATCAGTGTTTTGTTTTTGATTTTTACCGTCTTCTTGCTCATCTTCGCCATCAAAGTTATCTTCTTCCGGTTCTTCGAAGTCGTCAGTAAAGTCCTCGGTCGGCGCAGAATCATACTTAACACTACCGGGGACGCTTTCGTCGTCATCTATTGATTCAACATCGTCATCACCGCCACCATTACCAAACTGTTTAGTATATTGATCGTCACCACCGAAAGTATTAAACTCATTACTTTCGTCAATATCTCTTAGTTGGTCGGGCTCAGTGGAATCTTCATAATTATATTCATCGTCATCATAATATGACGAATCAGTACCACCGGCATAATCTTCGTAGGCGTAATCCGCATAGCTTAAATTGTCAGCCTGCTGATCTAAATTATCGGTACCATTATCCCCCATATTATTTATAGCATAAAGCTAAATGCGATTTTGCGCAATTCAAAAAAACAGTTGAAATATTTTTAAGATATGTTATAATACCTTTACTGGATTGTAGCTCAGTTGGTTAGAGCACCGCTCTGATAAGGCGGGGGTCAGTGGTTCAAGTCCACTCAGTCCAACCATAAATAAGTCCGCACTTGCGGACTTTTTTTATTTCGGTCAGTGGTTCTGTCACATGCGTGACAGGTTGCCCTTGTTGCGCTCGGACATAACTCAAAATTCATTATTCGCTACAAAAACGACTGTTTCAGTTTTAGTCTTGCCATGCGTTGTTAATGAATGGCGTTAAAGCCATTAAGAATGCTTGTGCAGTTAAATCAATTCTGGTGATGACTTCGCGCGTTAACAAACCAATTCCCCCAGTCGAACTTCTCAAATCACTTTCGTTAAATAACTGATCCATAACGGTACCAAGTGTATTTCGCTTAATTGCTTCTACATATTTTTGCGGAACTGGAAAACCGGCACTGGTACCTTGTCCAATTTGACCGTGACAGTTTTTAATGACCGCAACATTAATAATTGACCAAAAACCAATTTCGCTTACCAATCCTGATTCCACCGCCATAAAATAATCCGCATGTAGGTTATGCTCTTGTGCATAATGCATTAAGTTATCGACCCGATGCAACGCACCTTGGTAAGTTTCCAATCCAACTGGTTGTTCACCAACCCCAGAATCGACTTTTACCCCTTCAATTTCGACATTGTCGAAATATTTTTCCAACGCGATTCGAGCTCCTTTGATTTTTCCTGGGTTTTTTGTGCCAATTAACACTTTCATTTCTTTTCTTTCTCCTTTTGATATTTTTGCTGTCATAAAAAAAATCTTACGAATAAACAAAAAAACAGCATCGTTGTTTTTGTCCATTCATAAGAATTATGCAAAACAATTCCCAATATTAAATAATCCGGAATGGTCAAAAGGGATTACTTAAAAAGTATAACATAAGCTTTATTCGCTGTAAATATCTTTTGAAACACATAAGACACGGTCCAATTAACATTTTGGACCGGTGCTTAATAAAGTATAATTGGCACTTTGTGCCACTGAAAGGAGGACAAAAGAAAACTATGGCTAATTACAATGTTTTAATTACCAATGGAGTCGGCTCCGAAAGCATGGAACCCGGCACCTATACAGTAACGGCGACTTACGCTCCGGGGTACGATTTAACCACGCTCGCACCGACCAGCTACACCGTCACATCAGACAGTCAAACCGGTGCCTTTACTTTATCCGCTAACGGAACTTTAACAATTACTTTTAATGAAACCGGTGCCACCGGTGGAACTCCGATTACCGCGGGAACAGTTGTCATGACCGACGCCACAGGCGAAACACAATACGGACCAGTCGTCAATATTGACGCAAACGGAGTTGCAATCTTTGACAATGTGCCTTACGGCTCCACACAATCAGCTTACACTTTATATTTCAAGCAATTAACCAGCGACGCAAGCCACAATGTTTATCCCAATGTTTTCGCAGTTGGCATGGGCGGTCAAACACAATCCGAGTATATACTCAATACACCCAAAATGGTTGAGCAAAACTTTACTTTAACTGATGCCAACTACACCGGCATGCCCATCGAAAATGCCAATCTAAATTTTACAGCCAACGCTTAAAAGGATCTATCAATGCATTACAAGTTCGTTACTTTGAAACTATTCTGTTCTAACACCCCGTGTCGCATTACCATTCTTTCCGAAACAGATGAGGTAATACAGGTATTCACTGCTCATTTGTGTCATTCCGAAATTTACCTGCGTATCAAAGCATGTTCACTGAAGATATTGGCACAATACCAAAGTCAAACGCTTTGTCGAATTGTTAATTTGTCATGCTGTTACTGCCAAACAATTTGCGCGAGTTTTATCTTTACCCCACTAAGACCGCTTACCTTTACTTTGCGTGACGAAAATTATGGTTTCCCTGTACCGAACGCCGTATTAACATTTGCATCAAATTACTCTTAAACGCGACGCAATACAAAATGATTTAGCCCAGTTCTAAATCATTTTGCTACATACCACTCCTAATCAGGTTACCATTTAACATTGACTAATCAAATGCTGCAACGCATTAAACTCGTTTTTTATGATTAAATCTTTAAGTAATTTAGGGCGTAAGTCAATGTTTCTTAATTCATCACGAGTAAACCAACACAATTCATTTTTTGAAATTCGGGTTTCATTTTGCTCCATACGAATACAATTTTTAGTTTCAATTTTACTTACAGGTTT
Organism: Clostridia bacterium; assembly: GCA_017619495.1. Classification (GTDB taxonomy): domain Bacteria; phylum Bacillota; class Clostridia; order Christensenellales; family UBA1242; genus RGIG8050. Next base: position 32,341 of record JAFZSF010000024.1, read on the forward strand.
AACTTGATAATAAAAAATCAATGAATGATTAGAAGAATCTTGTTTAGAATAAAATTGTTCATTGATTACAACTAAATTATTAACTGTAATTTTAAATCCGGTTTCTTCTTCAATTTCACGCACCAGTGCTTGTTCACTGGTTTCACCAATTTCCACATGTCCACCGGGTAAATGATAATAATCGGCATCATCCACACGCACTACCAAGATTTTTTCATCTTGTTCTAAGATAGCACGCACGCAGTAATGAAAATTCATAGTTTCATTTTTAATTCTTATATCCATACTATATTATAATTTTTTTCATTAATTTGTCATCTATCAGTTCCATAAAAAACACCCGACAGCAGCAGGTGTTTAATTTAGGTTATAACTGGTGGAGATATGGGGACTCGAACCCCACACCTCTTGCATGCCATGCAAGCGCTCTACCAAATGAGCTATACCCCCACGGACAACGGTAGTATAACACGCTAACGCTGGTTTGTCTATTTATTCCTTAGTAATCAATTGTATAAAAAACGCTACTGAATTTACTGTTTTATGAGTATACTAAAACCGTACAAAGGAGATTAACATGACCGAAACATTTCATAAAGAGGTTCAAATTACCGCGACGCTAGGCGACCTAGATTTTGACGACGAATTGGAAACCTATCAACCACCTAAGTATTATTATGTCAAAATTAAGACGGGCGACAGATATTTATATTACGGCGCAGACGGTGCCATAGTAGGTCCCGACCAAGCTGTTTTATTTACTTCCGAAGCTGCGGCCAACCAAGTTGCTAAAAAACTAAGCACCCAGCATGAATATGAAGAAGTGAGTACATTCATAACCACAAAAAAATTTTAATATAATTCATAATTGTTTGATTCCACTTAAAATGTTCACTTTTATTCCAACACGCCGAAGGAATACCCCTGGGCTTGCAAGGCGGGAATCAGCGTGCGTAACATATCCGGCGTTCCGGCATTAGTAATGTGAAACAACATAATGGCGCCTGGGTGTACGCGTTCCAAAATCTTTTGCGTACACGCTTTAACATTTAATCGAGGCGACTTTTTCCAATCTACAATGGCGACACTCCATAATACTGCGCGTAATCCAACTTCCTTGGCCACGCGCAAAGTTTTCTCGTCAAAACGCCCCTGTGGCGGACGGAAAAACTTAGCTGGCTTAGGTAAATGTAAATCAGTTAAATCCTTACGAATACCCGCTTCGTCCAACTTTGGCAAATCTTTGTGTTTGTCCGTATGGTTGCCAATTTGGTGTCCTTCTTTTTCCATGCGTGCCATTAACTCGGTTTGTTTCAGATAATTACCGCACACAAAGAACAAGCCTTTAATTTGATATTCCTGCAACAAGTCCAAAACCGCAGCCGTATACCCCGCTTCATATCCCAAATCAAAAGTCAAATAAACTTGTTTCTGGTTAGTGTCACCAACATACATACCATCATACTGGTTCAATAATTGCGCGCCGAGTGTACTCACCGACGGCGTCGTTCCGTCTTTGTGGTAAGATAACCCCCAACTCACAATGTCACTACTGGCGCCCGTGACTGTGGTTACAAAGGCTGTGCCCAAACACACCGCCATCAATAATAACTTGCGCATAGCATTAGTTTCTTACATTTTTTGGCAATTATACCCCGCAATTTGGCATTAAAAACCCGTATTTGCGCTACTTAAAAAGTTTGACAATATATAATATATATATACTTAAAATGTGGCAAAACAATTACTTACAGATAAATTCACTTTAAATGTCCGCATTGAAGATGAAAGTCAGGTCTTTTCTAACTACACCTTTAACGAAGACAATTTGAATTTTGAACTAGGTGATTTCTTGCAAGAAAAAGCCGAACACGAATTTCCATTACCCTCAAAAGAAAACTACACAATCAATATTCATACCACTAACCCGAACCTGCGTTTAACCGAAGTAACGCGTTGCATTCACCATCATTTTCATAATCGTTACGACGCGGAAAAGCGTAAACTGCGTGACAACTTCCGTTTTGCGTTGTTAATGTTTGCGGTTGCTGCCGTCGCGTTAGTAATGTACTTCATAGCGGACACTTATGTGGGCAACTTCTTTTTTACCGAAATCATGGATTTAATCACATGGGTCTTTGGTTGGGGCGCGGTCGAAGTCAGCGTACTTGAACGCCACAGTATCCGCCGCCGTTGCATTATTCTCAGACGCTTAGCCTTTGCTGAAATTAAAATTACTCCGAACACCAAACTTGATACCCCAGTCTATATTTAATTCAAATTAACCACGCAAAAATACCAACTCATTTAAGCTAAGGCAGAAAAAAATTTTTGCTAATTTACATATTGAAAATGTGCGAAGGAAATCAACCTAAAAACAAGAAAAGCCAGTTCGTAACTGGCTTTTACTTATGAAAGTTGGTGGAAGTTATAGGGCTCGAACCTATGACCTACTGCTTGTAGGGCAGTTGCTCTCCCAACTGAGCTAAACTTCCATGGGAATAAAGTCATTCTACCGCATAACATTCATCTCGTCAAGACATTTGACCTTTATTTACGCGCCGCAATCGTGCGGGCGGCTTCCCGTGCTAAATCGCGTTCTTTAATCGTCTGCTTTTTATCAATTACATTTTTACCAGTTGCAACCGCAATGTTGATTTTCAATAATCCACCATTCGTCCAATAAATTTTTAACGGCACACAGGTGTTCCCTTTTACCATACACGCTTTGGCAATCTTGACAATTTCCGCCTTGTGTAATAACAATTGACGGTTACGACGGGTATCTTGTTCCGCAACTACTCCATTTTGATATGGCGCAAAATAGGCATTCTTCAACCAAATTTTTCCACTTGCTAATTCCAAATGAATAAAACTTTCAGTTATCGTTACATTACCCGCCCGCGCAGATTTGACCTCCCACCCTTGCAAGGCAAGACCGGCTTCAAAAGTATCGTGCAAAAAATAATTAAAACGGGCTTGCCGATTTTCCGCAATTACCTTCATAATTGATAGATACCCATTGCGTGTTTAACATTCGCCAAAACCCTATCAGTAACTTCGCGTGCACGTTGCGTACCTGCCCTTAAATAACCTCGCACTTCGTCCATGTGTTGTTCGTAGTATGCCCGGCGTTCGCGCATCGGCGCCAAAATACCATTCAAACATTCAAACAATATTTTTTTCAAGACCACATCACCCAAGCCACCTTGACGGTACTGTGTTTTTAATTCCGCCAAATGTTTTTTATCATCGTAAAAAGCATCTAAATACATAAAGACGACATTGCCTTCAACCTTGCCTGGGTCACTGACTTTAATGTGATTGGGGTCAGTATACATCGAATTAATTTTACGGCGCAGTTCGTCAGCACTATCTTTAAGATAAATGCAGTTGCCCAAACTCTTACTCATTTTACCAGCACCATCAATGCCCACTAAACGCCCACGCGCTTGTTCGGGAATCAAAGCTTCTGGCATAACCAAAGTTTCCCCATATAAACGGTTAAAGGTTGCCACGATTTCGCGGGTTTGTTCCAACATTGGGGCTTGGTCAGCGCCGACTGGCACCAATGACGCGCCAAACGCAGTAATATCGGCCGCTTGCGAAATTGGATAATTCACAAAACCAACGGGGACTTCGCGACGATAGCCTTTGGTTTTAATTTCATTTTTAACGGTGGGATTGCGTTCCAAACGAGCTTGGGTCACCAAGTTGGCATAAAACATTGGTAACTCGTACAAAGCTGGAATTGCACTTTGCAACACAAAATGAATTTTGTGCGGATCCAAACCGACCGCCAGATAATCCAACATTAATTGTTCGACCGAATTTGTCACCTTCTGCACATCTTGCGCATGGTCGGTCAAAGCCTGCAAGTCCGCAATCATAACGAACATTTCAAATTCACCGGTAGATTGTAAGCGCACACGGTTTTGCAAACTGCCAGCATAATGTCCGATGTGCAAATTACCACTTGGTCGGTCCGCTGTTAAAATCACTTGCTTTTCAGTTTTCATCTAAGCATTGTAACACACCATACCGAACTTGTAAAAAATTTTCCTGACTAAAAAAGCCCGACATCATCGGGCTTTTGCATCTCAGTTTGGTATAATTTAATTATCACGCGTAAAAGCTTTGGCATCTTGTTGGTCGGCGACAAAATTTAAGACACGCATAATCATTTCCAAGCACGCCATCACAATATCATTCACATATTGAATATTGTAAATGTGGAATAATTCTTGCATCATAGCAGTTTCTTCCGCGGTGACCATGTTTTCATCAACTAACATTTGCAGTGCTCTGCGTTGTGCCTTAACTTCGGTTTTTAAAACTTTAATCGCCAAAACGAAAGAAATCGCGTAAAGGCTTAACCCCACTAACGCCGCAATAATTGTCGCCACGCCAGTAAAGCTGAACAGAATATAGTCAATCAACGCACCAATGATAATCAATGGCAAAAACGCGATTGGTCCGAAATACATTAACGGAGTTAAACGCACGCGCGTGCGCATATCAGGGTCATCTTCTTGATCCAAGACTGCCAAAGCCGTTTTTTCCGCCGCCATGGCTAACGCAGTGATACTCTTTTTCTTTTGGGTTAAACGACGCAAGCGGACTTTGTTGAAATAATGGGAATAGCTGTTACCAAAAATAAACGAACCCCAAGTCGAAACTGCAATGTGTTGTAAACCGTTTTGGTCCAATAATTTACGGGCTGCATCACGACCATTGATGTTTGCGCTGTTGGTTGTACGATTAAATTTGATATATTTATACATTAACCAAAGCGACACACCGACCGAAACCACACCCACAGCAATGATCAAAATACCCACAATAAAAATTGCCCATTGCAAAGCCGGATTGACATTTTGAAAGTATTCATATTCATCTAATAAAGGCATAATATTCCTCCCGCATTTTAATTAATCTAATCTAACTTGCTCATAAATTATTTAGTATAGACGCGGACAAAATATTCGCGCGCATGTAAACAAACTGGGCAGACTTTTGGTGCCTCTTTACCCACAAAGGTATAACCGCAATTACTGCACTGCCATGTCACAGCTACTTCGCCGGCAAACATAGTGTTATTTTGCAATTGCGCAGCTAAATCGCGGAAACGCATTTCATGGTTTTTCTCAATTTGTCCAACGCCACGGAATTTAGCCGCAATTTCCTTGAAACCTTCGGCTTCCGCTTCCTTAGCAAACTTTTCGTACATATCCGTCCATTCAAAATTCTCGCCAGCCGCCGCCGTCAACAAATTATCAACTGTGGTATCAATCGTATGTAAATATTTGTACCACATTTCGGCATGTTCTTTTTCATTACCAGCGGTTTCTTCAAAGATTTTAGCGATGGTCGGGTAACCTTCCTTCTTCGCCTTAGAAGCGAAAAAAGTATATTTATTACGCGCCCCGCTTTCGCCTGCAAACGCAGTTTCCAAATTTTTCGCGGTTTTGGTTCCGGCCAATTTTTTATCCATTTGAATTTCCATATTTTATGGTAACAGAATTGACACTATTTGACAAATTTTTTCGCGTATTAAACTGATAAGACTGACCGGCACAAACAAACGCAATGGTAAATTCACCCATGATATTAATGCACGGGGTTAAATAAATTTTTCCCGCCCGCACCCGCAGTCCAACCAACTGAGTTAACAAATACTGCCAAACATCGCAAGTAAGTTGATGACGATCGCTTAGTGCAGTTAATAACAATTTACGGTCTTGGTTTTGATACGCCGCTTTTACGGCAGCCAATATACCCACATCCTCGCCATCAATTACCGTTTTAGTAAAGATAGTGTCCAGTTTTTTATCGTCAGTATGGATTTCAATGTCACTCACCGCGGTCGCCAAATCCTTTTTAGTCAGTCGCATTTTGGCGGGGCTTTCACGGCGTGTAATGGTAAACTGACGCGTTTCATAGCCCGCTAATTTAATTTTTAACGGCACATTAAGGTGGGTAGTTAACCACTCACCCGTAAGATGAATTGACGCAGGTAACACATAGTTACTAACGCGTCCAGAACTTAACCCCACCACTGTCAAGACACTACCGTGTGCGCTAACTACTGACCAATGGTTAAAAACTAACGGGACTACCAAATCGCGGTTCATCTTTTGTGGCAAAGTATTGGTTACAGTTAAAGTTTTAACATATGGCCAATTGCGGGTGACCGATAACCCCGTTGGTGTTGGTGCTGGTGCGACATAATGTCCACCGTCCGCCATCTTAGTTAAAATATATAAGGCATCGGGATCTGTAATTGTACGGTCGATTAAATACAACCATAGTTGATCTTGGTGGCAGGTATTAATGGCTTCGTTTGTGGCTTCCTTCATAATGCCTTCGACCATACCATCTGTCGCCCCAGAATACAAGAACACTAAACTAAACCCATGGAACAGGCGCGCGATCTTTCGAAAATCGGCTAACGCCGACCATATCTGCTGAAACTCGTCCACATCATGCACCATAATAACACGGGTCAAACCATCAAGCGACGGCACTAACTTTAAGGCTGCCACATAGCGCGCCCGTAAGCGTTCGCCCGTCACATACTTGGCTTGACATGCCGCAGTAACCAATTTTTCTAAGCGCAAATTAGTAGCAATTTCCGCTTGGGTTAATGTGCGTGGTTGTCCGCCGTCTAAACTAATTTTGGCTTCACCTTGCCAGGTAATGTAAACCTCCAAAGCGTCGGTCTTGCTACATAAGCTGGTTGCCAAACGCACTTGTTCACCACGCACTGCATAGGTATGAACTTCGCCACTGGGCAAATGTCGACAAGTCACCACGCCCCGATTAATTTGACAATCAAAATCATTTTTATCAGCGGCAATTTTAAGGGTTACAGTATGTGACATAGGCGTTGATAAAGTATAAGCGTGGGCGTAACGCTTGACTACAATTTCATCATGAAAATATTTAATACAACTACCTTGTACCTGCATCTGCCACGGTTTAGTCGAGACAATTCCTGCCTGCCACGGGTCAAGATAACTATCAGCAAAGATTTTATACATGGGAGTGGTATGTAGTTGATATTTTCTACGCGACCAAACCACAGGTTGGCGTTTGACAATTTTACGCGTTGGTGCCAATAAAAATAGTAAATTACGCTGTAACTGGCGTTGCACAACTTCATCGTTCAATTTTTGCATCAGAACATAACACGCATAACCATAAAACAACCTTTCGTACGGATCCGTGCTGGGTTGATGTTTAGGGGTATGCAGCAACGCACCCAACTGTTCCCGATAAGCTACGGCGACACCGTTCACGGTCGGTAGTACTAAACACATACGGTTAAAGATTTTAATTTCACGGCGTAGTTTTTCGTGTGCAATATGTTGCAATGGTAATTGCACAATGCGTGACCGTATCTTACCGCTTTGCCGCGTTTCAATCAACCAATAGCGGTTCCGATGTGTCCACCACCAAGTAGCACTAATGATTAACAACAAAATAATACACCAGACAAATAACACGGGTTAATTATTGCCAAAAAACGCCAAACAAAAAGGGGCTTTCCAACCCCTGATTGATTGTTGCGATTAATTGGTCACTACATCATCGAAATGTAAAGCATGTCGCCGTTTTCTGGTTCCAAGCGTTCTTTGTTCATAGCGGTTGCCAATATCTTCATAATTTTTTGTAAATTTTCGTTGGAGATTTCACTTTCAGCTGATTTCACAATAACATTTAATTTGTTACCGTTACGACTAACAATCACATCTTCGTAGCCACATTGTGCGCTAATTAAGTTTTCCGTATTATTTTCGTAAGCAATAGTTTCAGCTAAATTAGTCAACGCGGTTTGTGCTTCGGCACGGGCTTCTTCGCTAGCCGCTTGGTTAGCTACAATTTCCTGCAATAACATTTGTTGTGCGGTACGCGAATCAGCGCGGTTTTCTTTCAAAGTTACGAACATGTTAGTTTCAGTTTTGCTGCCCGCATTAATTGAAACGGCTTTTTGATTTAAGCTAAAATTTAAATAGCCCGTCACAACTAATAAGGCTAGTAATCCCGTCATTAAAGCAATCTTGCGTACTTTTTTGTTAAAAATGGCTCCGAAAAAGTTTTTCACGCTACCTAAACGATGTTGTTTTTTTGGTTGTTGTGCTACTACTTCCACAATTTTCTCCCCCTTGCTAATATTATATTGAAGACTATTTTTGAATATAACCGTATTTTTTTGTCAAAAATTAAATCCCTGATAAAATTTGGATAGGAACATTTTTATCACCTAAAACAGTTTCTACGGCGTGCAACAAATTCAAACGCACCCCCACATTACTGGCACCAGTCGCAACCACCACAATGCCAATAATCCGCGGTGGATTGGTCCATAAGATGACCGGACTGCCATTTTTAGTGACGACATTTTTATCCACCGTAGTTGTCTTTACCGCTTGGTCATTGGCGCCGGTTTGGGTAATGGTTTTTTCTTGTAAATCGTAAGCCAACTCTGCACTACCTTCACCGTCCGTCATTACCATAACCGCCACATGACCCGCGCCAGCAATACAACTTAATACATTTTGTAATTTATTTTCCAATTGACTGGCATAACTGTTATCCGTATTGGTAACGGTCGCAACTGGTTCGGTCTGGTGATTGGTACGCCCACCATGTAAACTAGAAAAATAAATCAGCAGCATAATCACCACCACAATCACCGCTGCATAAATTTCCCAATGTTTAATTTGTTGCAACTTTTCCCACAATTTTTTCATATTATTATTACCTCCTCACCCAAAGTCTTTTGTAAATCATTTAGCGTTGCTTCATCAATCTTCACCCCCAGGTTCACATAAATCACATCATCATTGACAGTCACAATGGCTTGGTCATAACCATTAACGCGTAATACCTGTGCCACTTGCGCTTGTCGGCTGGTTCGTGTTAAGTTATTCAACATTTCTGCATCTATCAGACTATCAGCGCGGTCTGACCACCAATTGGCTTTAAATAATTTAGGTAACGGGTTAACAATGACCAACAGGACAATAAAGCCATAAATCGAGCGAATGAAGTTTCCCATACGGCGATTTTGAGTCAACAGTTCCACGACCACACCTACTACGACAACACCTAAAATACTTCCTAACCAAGCTGCCATGTTATATTACATTCCCCGTCATAATCAATAATGCCAAAATTACTAAATACATGAACACAACGCCAAGCAGGCAAGCTACCAACATACCAAAAGATTTATTAATCGTAGTTAAAAAATTACTGATTCGCGCGTCGCCAATCGGTTGTGTAATTGCTGCCACTAACTTTAAGGCTAACGAAAAGACAATGATTTTGACTACTGGGGCTAAAATAATTCCCAACAACAAAAGGATTCCCGCTAGTCCAATGGCGTTCTTAATTAAAACCGCACTTGCCATGATTAAATCAAAACCTTGTGACATATAACTTCCCACAATCGGCACATAACCCGACATCGTCATTTTAGTTGCCCGAATAGAAACACTGTCAAAACTACCGGCGGTAATGCCTTGAATCGCCAAGAACGATAAGAACACCGTAAAACACACTCCCACAATCCATTTGAATAAGGAATTAAAAAACGCGACAAATTTATCCAAACGCGTACTGGGTGCCAAATGTGCCACCACCGAAAACGCCAAACTAACCATAAACAATGGCATCACAAGGTAAGTAAAAATTTGCATCATAACAGTAGACAACACAGCGACGGCCGGCTGGTACAAATTAGCACTGGTCGAAGCGCCACCCGCCACCATCATGGTTAAAATAATCGGAAAGACTAAATCGACTTGTGTTTTCAGACTGGATAAAGTGTGTCCCACCATCTGCACAAGAGCATTAACATTGCCCACCACAATTAAAACCACTGATGCGTAAGCTACAAAGAAAACTAAATTACTCACACCACCATTTTTAGCAGTCCCCATAAAACCACAAAGAATAGTGATTGCGACCACCAAGACTACCATGGGCAAAACCGCCAGCACGACACTGCCCAACAAACCCCAAATACCACTTAACACATCGGGATATTGCTTAAAGTATTCACCCGATAAAATTTGTCCCAGTACCGACCAAAAATCCTTACCACCAAAAACACTTAACTGGCTTAAATCACCAAAATCAATCTGTGATAGCGTATCGTTGACAGCTTGTGATAATTCCGCACTATCCATTCGGCAACACTCCTAAGACGACATCGACCAAGGCTTGAATAATTGGGATTGCCAATACCATGATAATTACCTTACCACCTAAAATGACCATATCCGCGACCGCTTTAGCACCTGCCTCTTGACAAATACTAGCAGCAATTTCGCACAAGTAGCCAATGCCGACAATTTTTAAAATACTGGCAAATAATTCCGTCGCCAATCCCGTCTGTGCCACAATGCCGTTAATGCTGCCGATGATTTTTGTCAATCCATTAACAACCATTAAAAAAATTAAAATGGTACCGACCAAGCCGACAATTATTGCCAGTTCAGGTTTGACCTGTCGTAACAACAACACGCCCAACGCACTGGCAACCGCAATCACAATCAATTTGGTTAGGTCCAAAGCCCACCTCAATACAGTGCAAACAAGGAACGAATTGAGTTAAATAAATCGCTAATCATCGACAAGACCATGACCAAGCATAAAATCACAGAAGCCAGCGATACGAAAGTAGCAATTTCTTCGCGGCCCGCCTGTTTCAAAATCGTACAGACTACCGCCGCTAAAATACCGATCGCCGCAATTTTGAAAATAATTTCTATATCCATAAAATTCCTCCCGCGATACCAATAATTATTAAAAGTTTCAGCATAATAGACGCTTTACTGTGTAAATCATGTTTAGCTTGTTCCGCTTGGGCAACCAGTATCGCCCGCACTGCCACGATTTTATCCTGTTCGATATCCCGTCGGGTACGCCCTAATTGATACAAAAATTCTGCCAAAGTCGAATTCGCAGTTAATACACTACAACCCTCCCGCGTTAAATCTTGTTTATGTTGCAAAAGTTGTAAATAATTATTTAAGACCACGCGACAACCACCACGACATACCGGCAGATACGCGGCTACCGCTTGTGGTAGTGGTTGTAGCGCAAAACCAATTGCTTGGTGTAAATGGTCGCAAAAACCTACCCAATTTACATAGTCACGCACCTTGCGCCATTGTTGACGGTATATACTAATTCCTACTAAAACACACGCGACAAACCAACCGCCGGCCAACCACCAGTTCACAAGCGTTGTAACCCCCGATTATAGATACCGACGACCTCACCTGCATGTTCCCCAGTTCGTAAAACCACATAGCGTTCAAAAACGCCTTGTTCAATTAAGCTACCCAAATCAGGTTTAGCCCGCACTTCGCCTAAGTCTGCGGCATGAACACTGGCCATCACAACCACACCACTACGCACTGCGCGTTGTAACATTGCCGCATCTTCCGCCGTAGCAATTTCATCGGTAATGATTACATCGGGTCGTAAACTACGAATACCATTTTCAAAACCATAAGCTTTACTTCCCCCTGTAATGACATCACAATTAGAACCAACATCTAACTGTTTTTCTCCTTGGTAACACGCCGCCAACTCGCCCCGCTCGTCCAGTAATAAAGTATTAAGTGACGGATATTTTTGACCAATTTGACGCGCTAAGTCGCGTAGTAATGTTGTCTTACCCGCACCAGGAGGCGCAACCAATAAAGTCGAAATTGGGTGCTGTAAATCAAACAAGTACGGAATCACCGCACAGGCACAGTTTTTAATTTCGTGTGGAATCCGCACACATAACGAACTAATGTTTTTTACGGCCACGACTTGTCCGCGTTCAGTTACCAATTCGCCTGCAATTCCGATGCGTACACCCCCACGAATCGTGATAAAGCCTTTTACCATTTGGTCTAAAACTGCATAGATGGCGTACTCCGCCGCTTTATGAATAATATTAGCCAAATCTTCGGTAGTAATATCAACAGAACGCAGCGGAATATTGCGCCCATCAACACAGGCGATTACCGGCGCATTCGCGCGTAAGCGTAACTCATAAATTTGTGATAAGGGTATCTGATGAAGGGCTTGTCGCACCTTATCCGGCAAAATAGCACGCAGGGTTTCCATATCCCATGCATATGCGTTTAATCAGGAAATTCTACCCCAGTGTGAGCGGTAACAATTTTAATGGCGGGTACCATGCGCATCACTTCACCTAATTCACGCGTAAAAACAATTTGCTTATCCTGTGGTAACGATACTTGCCACACCACGCAAGCTTGATAGGTAACCGTACTTAATCCACCATGTTTTTGCACTAACTGGTGAATGGCGTTTTGTTGGTCATAACTACTGTTAAAGCCTAAAACTACACAATCACGCACCACGACCGGTTTAATTGCGGTCAATACTTGGCTGGCCGCTTGACCATAAGCGCGTGCCAAGCCACCAGTGCCTAATTTAATACCACCAAAATAGCGTTCAACCGCGACTGCAACATGCGATAACCCGGCACTTTCAATTGCTTGTAAAATGGGTAACCCGGCCGTGCCGGCGGGCTCGCCGTTGTCATTGGATTTCTGACCATCGGCAGTAAGATACGCATAACAATGATGTGTCGCATCGGGCAAAGCCACACTTTTCAAAAACGCTTGCGCCTCAGCTACCGTATTAACCCGCGCTGCAAAAGCAACAAAGCGCGATTTCTGCACGATTAAAGTTTGTTGCCACTGTCCCGCCGATAAAGTCCGAAAATCACTCATGTATCAACATTATACCCGCTGATTTCTATTTTGCGAATTAATTTTTACAGTAGGTTTTGGTACTAATCAATTTTCATCAACCTTGGATAAAAAAAGTTGGTATTCTACCAACTTTTTGCTTTGGCGGAAGAGACAGGATTTGAACCTGCGATGGCTTGCACCATACTCGCTTTCCAAGCGAGCGCACTCGACCACTATGCGACTCTTCCGAATACATGCAGTATACGATGAGATTTTGTACTTGTAAATTATTTCTAAGTATTTTATAATGGTTTGTTTGGAAGGATGGCAGAGTGGTCTAATGCACCTGTCTTGAAAACAGGCGACCTGCGAGGGTCCGGGAGTTCGAATCTCTCTCCTTCCGCCACAGCAATGGGACAAAACGAACATTATTATATTGGGAAACGAAACTTACAGAGCGAACATCATTGGGAACCACTAGATAGTGAAACTTTTCATATTACTAAACCCACTGTAATTTGTTTAGGTGGGAACGGTTCAATTAAGCCACATAATGCTAATTTTATTTGTAAGGTTGCCCAAAGTTTAGTTGGTATTAAAGAACCACGCTGGGCAAACGAAATTGCTACAACCCAAGATGTTGACTTTATTGGCATTGCTTATGGTAACAATTACGAAGATGACAACAGCACTGGCTCTTTAACTCAATCCGAAATTACCACATTAACCAAGAGTATTTTTGAGCCACTCTATCGCGATGAAAAAGGTCAAATTCGCCCCGATGCGCAAATCATACGCAACTTTAATCAAATTACCTTCTTTGCGCATTGTCACGGTGCACGCGAAGCCGGTAATTTAATTTCCCGCGCTATGTGCAATATGCTAGATTCTGGTATTGCCCATAAAACAGCAGAAGCCGCTATCGGTCAACTCTTTGCGGTTAGCTATGCCCCAATTGTCACGATTCCTTGCCCTAATTTGCAAGTAATTACCGAAAAAGACGGTTTTCTCTTGGGTGGCCCATTATTAGCACCAATTTCTAATAAATTTTTAGATGAACGCTTTGAGAAAGAAAATCGAGGTAAAGGAACCGTTGTTTTCCAGGAAGACGACTACACTATTAGTTTAATCGTTTCTAACATGACACAGCATGGTGAAGTTGAACACCCTGTGGGAACAATACAACGCGATAATCATTGGCAAATGGTTGAAAAAGATTTTGCTTATGGTGATGAAGTTTCCCGAGCAATGGGTGTAGCATTATCATATTCAATTGTAAACAGTTTAAAAAATCAAAAAAGCGACAATTGGACACCGCGTCCACCACTGAAATTGATCTTACAAAAGGTTCAATCAATTTTAGGCAACTCCCAAAATAGTGATTTTGCACACCGCATTGAACAAATTCAAAACGAACAAAACGGATTAATAAAATAAATATTTTACAGTTATAAAGGTTTTAAGTTACACTGCAACAGGTAAGTGCTTAAAATAATTATGATTAAAAGGATTAATCGATATAGATGAAATCAATTGTTGTTGTTACGGATTCTAGTTCTGGCATTACCCCTGATGAAGCCAAGGCAGCCGGTGTGGTGGTAGTACCAATTCCCTTTACCATTGACGGGGAAGAATATTTAGAAAATGTTACCATTGAAGCGCCCCGCTTTTTTGAGTTACTGGGGAAAGCTAATCATGTAAGCACTTCCCAACCATCGCGCCAAACATTGGAAGATATTTGGACTCCACTGTTGCAAACCTACAAACACATTATTTATTTACCCATTACCAGCGGTTTAAGTGGTTCATGCATGAACGCGATTGAATATGCCAAGTCATTTAATGGTCGCGTACATGTAGTTGATAACCAACGCATTTCGGCACCGTTAAAGATTAGCGTTTACGAAGCCGCCCAAATGGCAAACCAAGGTAAAACAGTCGATGAAATTATTCAATACCTAACCAACACACAAAGTAAGTCTTCCATTTACATTACCCTTAACACCATGAAATATTTACGCAAAGGTGGCCGTGTGACACCAGCAGCGGCATTACTGGGTGACATGTTAAAGTTAAAACCGATTCTTTATACGCGTGGTCAAAATTTTGACAAAAAAGCCATTGCACTGACTATGCAACAATCCAAAAAGAAAATGATAGAGTTTATCAAACACGACTTAAACACTGAATTCAAGGATTATTACAACCAAGGTAAAATGGCATTGTTAATCGCCCACACCGCCATTCCAGATGCTGAAATTGCCAAATTCAAAACTGAAATTGCCGCCGAATTTCCTAACATGAAAATTTTATACAGTGACCCACTCTGTCTGGCAATTGCCTGTCACACCGGCCCTGGTACACTTGGCTTTGGTACTTGCGTTTGCGATTATTTATAATTGGTTATATGGTCATTTCGGGAGTTTGTTGTTGCGATAAAAATTGGCGAACAAACTCCACAACCATTTGCGGATCAACAAATTCTTCGGTTAAAAATTTACCATCAAGTAATTTACCGCTTTCTTGGAATGTTAAACGGAAACAACGCAATATGGTACGATTGTCTTCCATTTCCGGTTCATTAATTGTGGCATTTTTACCAATCTTCGGTAAGTGATTACGAATACTTTCAAATAATTGACGACCAACATTTTTAGGTGCTGGTTCAGTACTGGGGGTTGTGGTAGCAGCATAATTCAACTGGGGGGCATCACCCACGGTAATCACATGATGTTGGCTAGGATTAATCGCTTGATCAAAAATAATTACCTGACTGCCTCCACCGATTGAACCTAAATTAAATGATTGTCCGATTAAACTCGCCGGCTGTTGATCATATGTAGTTTGCATTACATGGTCCTCCCCTCGTCCATAGATGATTGTTGTGATGCTACTCTTTGGCGTTCACTACCGATTTCGACAATACGGTACATTGCTGCCACAGTAATTTCGTATAAAACTTGGTGGTTAATTGCTTCTGGCTTCTGATTTTGTTTTTTCACTGAATCTTTTACAAAATTAAACAGATCGGACACATGATTGCGTAAATCAATCGCATCAAACTTAGCTCTGGCATCATTTAAGATTTTATCAACATTAACCTGACTGTTCTTTTCAAACTCCAAAATATCCCATGTAATCATACCGTTTTTGCTTTGAATGGCATTAGGGGCTTCATGCACTCGTTGTGTAGCAACGGTTGTATTTTTTTGTGTAACAATTTTATCCAACTCTTTAATGAGATTCAAATCTAAAAACTTAAATTGGGACAAAACAGGGTTACTGGGATCTTGATATTTTTCGGTATAGCAATAATCGTTTAAATAATTCCAGTCCATACCTTTACTAGTACCCTTCAAAATTACTTGTGCATGGTCTTGCAAAATTTTTGGTGTATAGTCGTTTACGCGTTCATGTGGTAATTCATGATCACTTAAACCGAAAATCATGTCCTGTAAAGCGTACAAGCATAACGATTTTTCTTCCACAGTTAAATCGACACCGTCAGCCATGCGGAGTATGGATTCAATTTGTGATTGTAAAGCCGTCTCAACCGCACCCAAATCATAGGCTGTTTTAGCACGATCTAATAATTCCAAAGCATGATCATAATCGTCGAAATCCACAGTTTTATGGTTCTGCATAAAAAGACCACCATTAACGATTGTCCTTTTCTTGGCTGCTAGTTCAATCAATAATTCGGTTTTTCGGCGTGCCGATAAATGCACATTATTGATCTGATTAACCCAATCACTATTATTGCGTGACTGGTTAATGGCCTCCGTCATATCTCTCCCCATGTGCACAGCATATCACGATACCCGTAAACTCGCAAATATTTTACCAATCTTGCAATTACGGTTTCAATCGCGTGGGGCCACGGAAGATAAAACAACTTTCCTTAACGGTAGGTAAATCCAACATACGCGCCATCAAACGCGCTAAGCCAATCGCAAAGCCACCATGCGTTGGCGCCCCATAACGGAAAAACTCCAAATATTCCTGCATATGTTCTGGATTAATTCCTTTGTCGATGATGTTTTGCTTTAATTGTTCATAACGATGTTCGCGTTGTGCGCCGCTGGTAATTTCTACACCCTTATAAATCAAATCAAACGAACGGTCGCCCATGGTATAAAACGCGCGTGCCGCATGCGGATAGTCAGTAATAAAGACGAAATCCGATTGATATTTTTCTTTAACATATTCGCCGATTAAGCGTTCGCCATCGGGATCAATATCCCCTAAGGCGGCCTTCGGCATTGCATAGCGTTTTTCTTCGCGCAAAATGCGATAAACTTCGTTCAAAGTCAAATGCGGAAATTTAGCCGTAACCGCGGGAACTAAATCGCCAAACTGGGTATGCAATTGGTTCAAGACCGCGGTCAATAAAGCTTCTTCAAGATCCATAACATCATGATGACTTTCAATATGGGAAATTTCCACATCTAAAGCAGTAAATTCAGTCGCGTGTCGGGAAGTAAAACTACTTTCGGCGCGGTAACATTCGCCAATTTCAAAAGTACGGTCAAAGCCAGCCATCATACTCATTTGTTTATACAGTTGCGGGCTTTGGGTCAAGTAGGCCGGATTGCCGAAATAATTTTTGATTTCAAAAACTTCACTACCGCCCTCACTGGAAATAGCTGTAATCTTGGGTGTATGAATTTTAATAAAACCGTGGTCAGTCAACCAATCGACCAAATAACGCTCCAAAGCAGTTTGCACTTGGAAAGTTTGCGTTTTTTGTGGGTCACGCAAATCCAGCCAACGATAATCCAAACGCAAATCTAAACCACTTTCTTTATCAATCGGCAACACTGCTTCCGCCACACTGTCAACCGTTACCGTGTCGGGAATAATTTCCAAGCCACCTAATTTTACATAATCGTTCTTTACAGCTAAACCGGTTACGGTTAACACACTTTCCACCGTAACCCCATCAATGATTTTCGCAATTTCCGGCAACTTAGCTTTTTCGACGGTAATTTGCACTTTACCGCTGATATCGCGTAATACGATAAACTGCATGGCACTTTTGTTACGCAAGTTTTCAACAAAGCCGGCAATTTTAACTTTTTCGCCCGCCTGAATGTTTTTGATTAAAGTTCGTTCCATTCGTTAGTTCTCCTTATTTCAACTCGCCCACGGCACGCGGGTGTAATTGGGTATCACGAATATTACTGATACCAGTTAAATACATTAACATACGCTCTAAGCCTAACCCAAAACCACTGTGCGGGACACTACCAAAGCGACGCAAATCTAGGTAATTGGCATAGTTATCTAAATTCATATTACGATCCTGCATGACGGCTACCAATTTATCGTAATCGGCTTCGCGTTCACTGCAACCAATAATTTCGCCGACCCCCGGTACTAATAAGTCCGTAGCAGCGACCGTTTTACCGTCCGCATTTTGCTTCATATAGAAAGCTTTCACAGCACGGGGATAATTAACGACAAAAACGGGTTTCTTAAAATACTCATCGGTTAAATAGCGTTCGTGTTCAGTTTGCAAATCAATGCCCCATGACACAGGATACTTAAAGGCCTTGCCTGATTTTTGTAAAATCTCAACGGCCTCAGTATAATCAACTTGGGCAAAAGCATTGTCCGCCACATTACGCAATTTTTCAACCAAACCTTTTTCATAGAAGTTATCAAAGAAAGCCATTTCGTCTGGACATTTGGCGAGTACTTCACGGATAATCGATTTAATCATATCGCGTGCCACATCAATGATACCGCTAAGATCGGTGAATGCTGCTTCGGCTTCAATCATCCAGAATTCAGCCGCATGACGCGTCGTATTGGAATTTTCCGCACGGAAAGTTGGACCAAAAGTATAAACACGCCCCAATGCCATCGCAGCTTCTTCAGCTTCCAATTGTCCAGATACGGTTAAACTGGCGGGCGCACCGAAGAAATCACCGGCAAAATCTGGCGCCACTACTTGAAAGGATTCCCCAGCCCCTTCGGCATCGCCACCAGTAATTAACGGTGTATGGACATAGAAGTAACCATGGTCTTGAAAGAAATGGTGAATCGCCATCGACAAGGCGTTACGCACACGGAACATCGCCATAAAAGTATTGGTACGCATACGCAAATGAGGAATGGTACGCAAAAATTCCAAACTAGTTTTTTTCTTTTGAATTGGATAATCCGTGGCGCAGTCGCCAATAATGTCAATTTTTTCCGCATTGATTTCCGCATCATCGGCATTATGATAAGCCGAAACCACCATACCACTAACGACTAAGGCTACCCCCAAGTGCATAGCGGCTGTCAAAGTAGTGTTACTAATTTTATTATGCTCTTCTTTTTGAATCACGATTTGCAACGGCTTAAAAGTACTACCATCGTTTAATTCCAAAAATGATGTAGTTTTAGATTCACGGTAATTTTTAACCCAACCGGTAACTTGCACCATTTTGCCGATGTAAGAATCCTTCTTACTTTTCAGCATCTCGATTGTGATTTGTTCCATAACACCTATTGTAAACGATAATTTACAATTTGACAAACCCCAATCTATCGTATATTATAGTGATGTTGGTTTTGATGCTCTGGTAGCTCAGCGGCAGAGCAATCGGCTGTTAACCGATCGGTCGTAGGTTCGAACCCTACCCAGAGCGCCAACAAAAAAGTGTCGCAATTATGCGGCACTTTTTTATGTAATTACACTATATAAATTATTTCTTAGCACGCGGTTTACGCGCGGGCTTACTGGATGGTTTGGGTGCATCTTCGTCGTCACAATCATCATCACATTCATCGTCGTCATCATCAAAATCCATTTCGGCCTTCAATTCATCGTCGTCATCTAGGTCGTCCAACGGATCTAAATCATCAGCGCTGTCGTCATCATCTAAGGTGTCATCATCGGTAATACCCGCTACATTCAATAATTCCAAATCGTCGTCATCGACCGGCGTTAAATCATCGTCGTCGCTGGTATCGTCGTTCAAATTTTCTTCGTCATCATCGTCATTGTCTAGATGTTTGTCCCCATACATTTCCGAGATTTCTTCATCGCTCAAATCGGTTTCGGCATAACAAGTAGAACAGACAGTTTCATCTTCGGTGATATAGTTGACTTTACAAATTGGGCACAACCCTAACTCTGCGACTTTCCCCGCGTCCAATAAATTATTGGCGATGGATTTCATTTTTTGTTTGCAGCTAGCGCAAATTTTTTCCCGTTTCGTGCAATAGTTCAAATCGCACTTTGGACATTTGATATATGTTTCTCCCATAATCGTACATATATATATTCCCATTTAGCTATAATGTCAACAACTATTCAGTAATCCAATGTATAAAAATGTATAACTGGTTTAGTTGCGTAATTCGTGTTTATTCGACAAAATAATACTCAATCCGTCGTAAATCGACGAGAAAAATGGGGGATTATGTTTTCATGAGCGATATCAATGGAATTTCACAAGTCGAATCCGCGATTGCCACACTTTCGCGCGAAGATTTACAAAAGGTACTGTTAACCATGGTGCAATCACACGAACTACAATCAATGGCGGTATTGAACGAATTCTTTAAGACCACCAAAGCGGAAGAAATCCCGTCAATGGATAAACAAATTTCCAAGATTTTTGTTTCGATTGGGATACCGCCACACATCAAAGGTTATCAATATTTGCGCAGTGCCATCAAAATGTGTGTCAAAGATACCAGTATTATTTCATCGATTACCAAGCGGCTCTACCCTGATGTAGCCAAGGAATACAACACAACGCCTAGTAAAGTCGAACGCGCCATTCGCCACGCCATCGAAGTCTGTTGGAACCGTGGCAAAATTGATACAATTAACAACATTTTCGGCAGTCAAGTTTTCACGCGCAATGACCGTCCAACGAACGGCGAATTTATTGCTTTGTTAGCAGACAAACTATTATTAGATGACTGCCACGAATAGTTAAAGATTTTCAAATTCACTTTGGCGTGGCAATCTTTTTGCTACGGCTGCAACTAAACCTTGGAATAACGGGTGTGGGTGTTGTGGGCGCGATAATAGTTCGGGGTGAAATTGGCAAGCAATAAAGAATGGGTGGTTAGGTAATTCCACAATTTCTACTAAGTTAGCTTGCGGATTAACACCACTGACCACCAAACCTGCCTTTTCAAATTGGGCACGATAATCATTATTAAATTCATAACGATGACGGTGGCGTTCTTTAATGGCGGTTTTACCATATAAGTGATGTGCCAAAGTTCCGGACTGTATGCTGCAATCATATAAACCTAAGCGCATGGTACCACCCTTGGTATAAATCGATTTTTGTTCATCAATCAAATGAATAACCGGATTTTTGGTGTTTTCCACAAATTCGGTACTATTCGCATTTTTCAAACCACAAACATGGCGCGCAAATTCAATCACACAGGTTTGCATACCTAAACAAATACCTAAGAACGGGATATTGTTTTCGCGTACATACTGAATGGTAGCAATTTTACCTTCTATGCCACGGTTACCAAAACCACCTGGAACAATGACACCTTGTACCCCCTTTAACCATTGCGCTGCCCCATCGCGTTCCACATTTTCTGCATCAACCAATTTCACATTCACGCGCACATTGTTAGTAATGCCTGCATGTTTTAATGCTTCGGTCACGCTAATGTACGCATCAGCCACCGCAACATATTTACCCACGATTGCGACAGTTACAGCGGGTAAGTTATCGTCGCAAAGTTTTTCTACCATTTGGCTCCAAGCGGTCAAATCGCACTTGTTTGCTTTCAAATTCAATTTTTTCAACACAATGGTATCAAAATTTTGTTTAGCAAACATTAAAGGCACTTCGTAAATAGTACGACAATCATGGTTATGAATAACATCGGCGGGATTGTCTAAGCTGCAAAACATTGCAATTTTGTCACGATGTTCTTGGTCAAGTTCAACATCGGCGGTCGTACGACAAACCAATACATCGGCAAAAACACCTTGCTGTTGTAAATCTTTAACACTATTTTGGGTTGGTTTAGTTTTAATTTCGCCACTGGACGCAATGTACGGAATTAAAGTAACATGCACCGAAACACTATTGCCCGCGCCTAATTCATGACGGAATTGGCGGATTGCTTCAATGTAAACCGCTTGTTCTAAATCGCCAACCGTACCACCAATTTCAATAATGACGATGTCTTGACCTTCGCCAATGGAACGCATGTAAGCTTTAATCTCGTTAGTAACATGTGGCACAATTTGAACGGTATGACCCAAGTAATCGCCGCGGCGTTCTTTGGTTAAAATACTGGCATAAATTTGTCCCGAAGTAATCCCCGACTTGCGAGAACAGTTAATATCTAAGAAGCGTTCATAGTGTCCAATATCTAAGTCGGTTTCCGCACCATCGTCGGTAACAAATACTTCCCCGTGTTCATATGGGCTCATTGTACCGGGGTCGACATTTAAGTACGGGTCAATTTTTTGAACTGAAACTTTATAACCTCTTAATCTTAATAATTTACCTAAACTTGCAGCTGTGATGCCTTTTCCTAAACCGGAAACTACACCACCCGTGACAAAGATATATTTCGCCATAACGGGATAAAGTGTAACTCAAAATTTGTCGAAATGTCAAAGTTTTTTTAAAATCGCCGCTTTAATATTTATAAAATATGGATAGTAAAATTAAGCGACGCCTCTTGGCAATTATGTTAGCGGGGATTTTAACCGTAGTTATTGCGCTGAGTGCGGTGAGTATTGGTCGTGTCTTAAACCAGAAAAAACCGCTTTCAGCTCTGCAAGCCGCCGCCCAAGATTATGGCACCATCAAACTTGACTGCAATTACAGCGAAGAAAATCACACGCTGGCAGTTAATCAAACCACTACTTACATTAATCACAGCACCCAAAACTTGTACGACATAAAATTTCATTTATTTGGTAATGCTTATCGTGAAAATGCCGTTTTTCCGGCTGTTGCCACTTCTGAAATGGAACGCGCCTACCCTGATGGTTTTGACGCTGGTTATACCAAAGTTACTACGCCCCATGTTATTATTAATGGTGCCGATGAAACCACATTAACCGTACCATTAAAAGAAGCACTGGCACCCGCGGCAAGTATTGAGATTAATTTGCAATATACGATTAAGTTAGCGCGCATTAAACACCGCCTTGGTTACACAAAAAACGCGGTTAATTTAGGTAATTTTTACGCCATTCCCGCGGTATATGATAATGGCTGGCAAATTTACAATTACAGTTATAACGGTGACCCATTTTATAACGAACCCTATAATTTTGATGTGACCATGACTGCACCTGCCGGTTACCAAATCGCCAGCAGTGGCACCGAAGTCGCCCCGCACCATTTCCGTGGTTACTTACTCCGTGATTTTGCTATGGTCATGTCCCGTGACTTCAAGACTTTAACCCGCGAAGTTGGCAATACCACCGTAACCTACTATTACCTCAACGACGAAATCCCCGACATCAGCCTTTATACCGCCAGCAATGCTTTGGCGTATTTTTCCAATACTTTTATCGATTACCCTTATGATACTTTATCCGTGGTGCAAACTGACTTTTCCGAAGGTGGTATGGAATACGGGGCTTTGGTTTATATTTCCCTTGATGTGACCGACCAATTACAATACCAAGGGGTCATTGTTCACGAAATTGCGCATCAATGGTGGTATGGCTTGGTTGGTAACAATCAGATTCGCACCCCGTGGATTGATGAAGGCTTAGCAGAATATTGCACCGCAGTATTTTTTGAAACCCACCCGCAATATGGTAAAACCTTATCCAATACTGCCGCGCAAAACAAAAGTAGCATTGCGATGTTTGAAAGCATTATGGACGAATACGGCGTCCGTTACACACGACAAATGTTAAAAGAGTCCAACGCATACAAAATGCCTACCGAATACACAATTAACACTTATGCACGCGCGATGTTACTGTTTTATGCCATCAGCGAAAAGGTTGGCTACGAAAACTTAAACGCCGCCTTAGCCAAGTACGCAGCCCACCACTGTTACCAATTTGCCACTGTACAGTCCCTAACCCAAGCCTTAGAAGACGAATTAGGCTATGATTTGGTCAATTTTATGAACAATTATCTTGCGGGAAGACAAGATACAGTGTTATAATAAAGGAATGAATTTGAAAACTTTTGATAAAAGCACCCGCATCATGAAACAAGCCGATTTGGCAATTCATGGACAACCTTTGCAAGGTAATACTAACGCAACGGTCATTGGCATTATTAATTGCACTGATGGTAATGCTAACTTGGTGCAAAATTTAACCTATGGGATTCGTCAAGCCGGTGGTATGGCTGTATCCTTCAAGATAACTAACTTTAACGACTTGCAGCGCTTGGCTCCGGCAACCGCTAAATACGCGGATAACTACCATAATGCGGTGGCAACCCAAGTTGCAGGACTAATTCGCACCCAAATGTTGGACGGTGTGGTCGCCATTGTCGATAATTATGTCGTCGGTTTAGGGGTTTTGTTTGGTTGCACCAAAACAAATTGCCCAGTCTTGTTAATGCCAAGCGGTATTAACCACCATTATGACGCTTGCTTACTGAACGCGGCGGGGAAAATTGCGACGCGTGAAATTAAGGCCGGCGAAGTGGAAAAAGTTGCGGAAAACTATACGCACCAGAACGGTACACCGGCAATCGACACTTTGACACTGGATTTTTACCGTATGTTAGAAGCCTTTGAATTGACGGTCACCGGTGCCACAAGTGCTGTCGTTAATACGGGCGAAACCCTAAATTTGGCTTTAACCGCCGGCAATACTATCATGCAAATGGCTAATGACATTATCACGACCAAACGCCTAATTAGCAAACGCACCTTAAACGAAAAATTGGTACAATACCAAACCAATGGCGGCAGCGTGGCGGGCTTGTTAATGTTCCAAAAAATCTTTGAAGCGGTTGATTTGAAAGTTAATTTGAACCAATATCAATCCTTAAAAACCACTTTTGCAGACCAAGCCTTCGTGGTTTCGGATAGTACTGCTCCACTAACCATGAACGGTCAAGCGTGGGTCTACTCCACCATCGCGGACGCGGTCACAGCTTTGGCTTCCAATGCAATTGATAGTGGTATTGTTGTGTTACAATGCTGTACGGCTTGTGATGTTTCGATTGTAGCCTATACAATTAATGCGATGCATAAAGCTGACAGTATTGCTTTAATAACTGACGGTTTCTGTGTAGCAACACCGGTTTTAACTATCGCCCATATCACACCGGACGGTTATGCTAATCAAGATTTCGCCAATATTCAAGACGGCGACAATTTGGAAATTGATGTGACCAAGGGTCGTATCAACATCAATGTTAACAGTAAAGATATGAAAACACGCGCCAAACGCAACATTTTAAAGAAACGCGAAACCTTCTTTTAAGTCAATTAAACCACAGATTGTTATCTTTTGATTTACAAAAATATTTTTTTATGTTAGACTAAATCTTAGTAACAATCCTGCTGTTGTAGCACAGTCGGTAGTGCACCGCCTTGGTAAGGCGGAGGTCGACGGTTCAAGTCCGTTCAACAGCTCCATAAAACATTAAAAGCCTTCTGTTTGAAGGCTTTTTGTTTGTTAAATGCATGATTTTAGCCCGAAAATTAATTTTTTTCCGAAAAACGCTTGCATGATAGGTAACCATACTTTATACTACCCACATGGCACAACGCGCTTATTTCGGACTGGGTTTTGTACCGTCCTTGATTATTGCAATCTTACCAATCATAAGTTGGATTTTCGGTATCATCATTTGTTTTCAACGCGAACAATACGGTTTCGCCGTTTTACGCATTTTCTTAGGTTGGATTCCCGTTTTCTGGATTTTGGATATAATCAGCATTTGTGTCAATAAAGATTTAGTTTGGTTAGCGTAAATTAAATTTTGCGCTTTTCGTTAACCCCTAGTGCAAAACCACAGGGATTCGGACATTTAAAATTTGGGAAGGTGCATTTAGCACCTTTTTGCATTTGTGCCAAAGTTGCTGCACCATCATGCCTCATCGCAGCCAAGGCCGCTTGGTATTGATTCAAAACTTGATTAACTACACGCGTGGTTTCCAATAGCACCGAAGAACATTTGCGTTCAATCGCTTTCAAAATAAAGTCTTCCAAGTTACCCATTTCACTAACATCGACCAACATGGCTTGCGGATAATGGTCGCGTAAATGATCCAAATCAGCCAACCATTCCGCCCGCAGGTTCGGCTTGTCCGCAATTAATTCTGGTACATAAAATTCCAACTTTTGTGGTTCACGCGGAGTTTGCATGTAATACTTTAATGTACGATGGCGGTTTAAGTGCATGTAAACCGCAAAGGAACAACGGAAGTTAGTGGCATAAACATCGCCAAAGTATTCGGTGACTGGACGGTCGCGGAACATAGAAACTTGGCGGTGCTTGCCATTTTTAGTCAACATTTCGTCGATATAGCCCGTGTTTTTTAATTGTTCTACAAATTCAACAATATATGGGTGCAACTTTTGTTCAAATGGGTTGTTACTCTGAGCAATTTTTTCCGCATAATCGCTGAAAAAGCCATACAGGTAATTTAATTGACGGTATGAAACCGTATGTAACATTGAAACCATAGTAAAGCAACTGGTCAAATAACGCGCATTCTCCATGGCTAATTTTTTAATTTTGTTGTCGGTAAAATACTGTGGATATTTAACTTGGTATTCATCACGAATTAACTTTTCAAAAGTCGCTTGCCATTTATCGTAAACCGCTTGTTCATCTTCCGGTAATGGGTGCAAGGTATAGCGACCACTCTTAACCGAAGAAACCATATAACGTTCGTTATCTAACATGCCCTCTAAAACGCGCGGGATACAATGTAAATACAAAGTAATGCTCGCATGGTCGTAAACGCTGTGGTGACCACTAGCCTTGGTCATTTCCACCCGACGGAAAGTTTTAGCTTCGTCTTCGGCACGCAAAGTTGCAAAATCGTGTGCCATATAACAAACGCCTGCCGCCATACCGCCGAAACGGTCTAATTCCTTTTTAGGTGTTTGATGATTAGGGTGCGTCGTCGCAATTACCGAAATTTCCATATTTAATATGGTATACCGAACAAAAATCACTTGTCAAACTAACATTTTTTCAAAAACATGTTGAGAAAAGCAACTAAGAGTAGTATACTAAGACTAATATGAAAAATAAAAAATTTAATTTAGGTCAAGATGATTATCATATTGCTCCCGACGAACCGTTGGACTTGGACGATGCGCTGAGTGTATTAGAAAAGCGTTTAGACTCCGAACAAACCGACACTAACAATAAACCACTAGGCGATGTAACGACAGCCTTGGCGGATCCGTCGACTTGGCACAAACGCGTGGTTGTTATCACGGGAGCTTCTTCAGGTATCGGTTTGGCAGCGGCCCACTGCTTCTCCTTATACGCCGACATTGTATATAACCTATCCCGTGAAAAAGGTAATGACGATAACATCAATTTTATTGAAACCGATGTGTCTAACCCGGATTCAGTCAAAGAATCAATCCGCAAGGTTTACAACAAAGAAGGTCAAATCGATGTTTTAATTAACAACGCCGGTATTGGTTTATCTGGTGCCGTTGAAGAATTATTAACTACTGACATTGTTAAAGTTATGAATACCAACTTTTTGGGCGCAGTTAGTGCCTGCCAAGCAGTCATTCCGTTCATGCGTGAACACCGTAAAGGTAAAATCATCAACATTTCCTGCTTAATGGCTAACAGTGCCCCCGCCTTTAACAGTATTTACTGTGCCAGCAAAAAAGCCTTGGAAACTTTTACCACTGCCCTACGCAAAGAAATTGAACCATTGAAAATTGATGTGGTAACGGTAGCTTTGTCAACTTGCAAAACTAATTTTACCGAAAACCGCATTAAGCAAGATTCAACTAATAAAGCTTACCGTTATCGCATCAGTAACGATATTGGTCGTTTGGAATACCAAGAACAAACTGGTACAGCGCCCGAAACCATTGCGGAAGAATTGTACCGCATCAGTAATAAAAAATCTTTTGCATCACACACCATCACGATTAAAGGTAAAAATAAAATGCGCGCTTTCTTCGGTAAATTTGTCGCTAAAAAATAAAATTATTTCAATAAAGGAAACACAAAATGGTAAGTTTAGACGAATTACAAAAGAAAATTTATCAAAATAAAGTCAATAAACATTTTAACTTAACCAATATTCACCAAGAATTTTGTTATATTTATGGCGAAGTCGCCGAAGCTTATGATGCTTGGTACAAGAAAATGGGTAATGAGGCCATTAGTTTGGAATTAGCCGATATCGCAATTTATGTATTAGGACTGGCAGAAATGCTGGGCATTTCTTTGGAAGATTCAATTTTAAAAAAGATGGCAATTAACGAAAAACGCGTCTATATCGACGGCAAAAAAGTTGAAACCACCACCCCACAAGCGTAAATAAAAAAACAACAAAAAAATGCAAGGTTCCCTTGCATTTTTTGTTACAGGCTAATTAAATTACGCACTCTTTTTAGTACGCTTACTTTGTGCTTTGGATAATTCAGCAGCCAATTTAGCTTTTTGACGGTTAGCTTTATTTTTATGAATAACATTATCCAACGCTGCAGCGTCCAAAACCGAGAAAACCACATTCAATTGTGATTCAGCGTGTTTTAACTCTTTGGCTGCCAAAGCAGTTTTGAATTTTTTAATTTCATTCGAAATTTGGGTTTTAACCGGACGATTTTGTGTGTTCTTAGTTTTTGTCACACTAATTCTTTTGATTGCACTTTTGATGTTTGCCATATAAGGGCTATTATACACGGATAATCATTATTTTGCAAGTCTTTTCTTAAAGAACTTTTTTTACATCTTTCGGACATAATAAAATCATGCAACTGATCACTGATTTGGCCTGTGAACTATTACGGCGTACCCCACACCGTAGCGCTGGTATAAAAACCACTACAATTGAACAAAGCGGTGTTTTAATCCAAACTACCAAGGTCACTTCTACCACTGCCGCACGGGACTTGGGAAAACCAGTTGGCGTTTATTTAAATCTTGACACAACACACGCGAAACCGCGCCACATCGTACATGCATTGCACCAAGCACTAGCCCCCTTATTAACGAAACGCGACAAGATTTTACTAATCGGTTTGGGTAACGACAAATTTGTGGCGGATAGTTTAGGTCCCCGTGTTTTAGAACAGGTCAAGATTGGTGAGCGTTTAGTCACTTTTGAACCCAGCGTTTTCGGGGTGACAGGCATTAACTCGGTACAAGCTATTCAAGCCATGACGCGACTGGTACAACCATCGGCAGTCATTGTCATCGACAGTTTAGTCAGTGCTACACCAACCCGGATTGGTACTAATTACCAAATATGCACCAGCGGCATTACACCCGGCAGTGGAATTGGGCGCGATAATCAAACTATTAACCGCAAGTTACTGGGCGTACCCGTGCTGGCCATTGGCGTACCTGTCTGTACATTAATGACACTCCCCCAAAACCAAATTTACCATGTCGTACCCAAAGATATCGACATGGTAATTCACGATTGTGCCAACTTAATTGCGCGAAGTCTTAACACTCTGGTGTGGCAAAATTCGTACGATGTAACCAAGCCTTAATCAAACGATGTTTGCCAAAGACATTTTTCATTTTACCGACACGGTTAGTGGTTGGTAATTTATCGACGCTACGGGCTAACAATGTACCATCTTCGGTTTTGACTACTAAGTCATCATTCGGGCGCGCAAAGTTAGCGAACACCACTTCTTCACCTTTCGCCATACCAGTGGCGATGGCCAAACCTTTACGATAACGCACCATTTTGTCGATATCCTTCATGGCAACTTTCTTAGCATTACCCACATTGGTAACAATAACCGCGTAACCAGTATTTTCCGCTGTCGAGATACCTGCTAGCCAAGCGGTATCGTCCATTTGCATACCTTTAACGCCAGACGCGATACGACCTTGTACGGGAACATCGCCGGTGGCGGCATTCAGTACATTACCAACATTGGTAATCATCAAGATGGTACGATTTTTTGGCAAGTGTTGTACCGCCAAAATTTCGTCTTTACGGTCTTCACGAATTTTGTAAACATCGAAGACCGACTTAATCACTGAGCAAGCGTCATTGAATTTCGAACGTTTTATCATACCAGTCTTCGACAACCAAACTAAATCATATTCGGGTAAAGCGTCCGCTACTGCCGGATAAATTGCAACCGGATATTCTTGTGGTAAAGCGGTTGGGAACAAGGTTTTTAATGCGGTACCCTTATCTTTCAAACGGCATTCAGGCAGATCTCCACCAAACAGTTTGTAACACTTGCCTAAATTGGTAAAGATATGTAACAACTTGTCTGTTTGAGTCAAAACCGCCACAGTATGAACATCTTGTTCACGCATACCATCGGACGCTGCCGTATTACTCATGTTAAAATGTTTTTTTGCAACGCGTTGGATATTACCCGCGGCTGTAATCGTCAAGACAACATCTTCAATTGGGGCTTCGTCATCGTCAGCCGTAACCAAAACATCTTCCAACTTATTGACCACGCGCGTACGGCGTTCCACTTTGAAGCGTTTCTTAATCGCTAACAATTCGGTTTTAACCACTTCAAATTGTAATTTCTTGCTACCAATAATCGCGGTTAGGCGTTCAATTAATTCACGCAACTCGGCCAGTTCTTGTTCCAACTTCAAAACTTCCAAATTGGTTAAGCGTGCCAAACGCAAATCCAAAATCGCTTGAGCTTGGCGTTCGGACAAACTAAATCGTTTTTGTAAGCGTTCGCGGGCTTCGCTGGTATGTTTACTGGTCTTAATAATTTTAATCACTTCATCAATGTTTTTAACCGCGATCAGTAAACCTTCCAAAATGTGCGCGCGTTCTTTGGCTTGATCTAATTCAAAGACTGAACGCTTGTAAATAACTTGGCGTTGATAATTAACATAGTATTCAATAATTTGCAATAAGCCCATTTGACGCGGCTTACCTTCCGCAATCGCAACCATATTATAGTTAAAATTGCAACGCAACTGAGTGTATTTGTACAACTGATCCACAATTTTGTAGGGGTCGGTATCTTTACGCAATTTAATTAAAATACGCATGCCGTTACGGTCAGTTTCATCACGGATTTCGGTAATATTCTGTAAATCACCTTTTTTATTTTCGCGTAAATCAGCAATATTTTTTTGCAACTGTACTTTATTAACTTGGTATGGTAATTCAGTAATTACAATATTACGCTTGTCGCCTTCCACTTCAATGTGGACTTTACCCGACATGATGACCTTACCACGACCAGTTTCGTACGCTTGAATCATGTTATCATCAGCCACAATCCAACCCGCGGTAGGGAAATCCGGACCTTTAACAATTTTCAAAATTTGCTTCAAAGTAATCTTCGGGTTGTCAATGAACGCCACATGCGCATCAATTAATTCGCCCAAATTGTGTGGCGGAATATTAGTTGCCAAACCGACCGCAATACCACTGGTGCCGTTAGTTAATAAATTCGGGAAGCGTGCGGGTAAAGTATCGGGTTCAGTATTACGGTCATCATATGTTAAAGAATAAGTAACGGTATTTTTATCGATATCACGCAACATTTCCAATGCTAATGGTGCTAACTTCGCTTCAGTATAACGCATCGCGGCGGCGGGGTCGCCATCGTCAGAACCAAAGTTACCTTGCCCAGAAATTAAAGGCATATTCATACTGAACGGTTGTGCTAAACGCACCATGGCATCATAAACCGAAGTATCGCCATGCGGGTGGTACTTACCCAAACATTCACCGACAATCGCTGCTGATTTACGGAATGGTTTATCCGGCATCAAACCCATGTCGTTCATGGCATATAAAATACGGCGTTGAACTGGTTTTAAGCCATCTTCAACGCGTGGCAAAGCACGATCCAAGATAACGAATTCACTGTACGGAATCATACTTTCATGCATAATTGTTGCGACCGATTTTTCAATAATGCCGTCACCATTGTCACCATTGTCACCGTTATCGCCACCGTTATGGTCATCATAATTTGGTTCGGACGCAGGCGTTTCAGCTTTCTGACTTTCTTTTTCAGCTAACAATTTTTGACGGCGCGCTTCGCGTTCCAAAATCGGTTTCATAATCGCCGCTTGACGAGCAGCTTCGGCTTCGTCGCGTAAATCCTTCTCCGACATTTCGACAACCGCATCAATGTTTGCGATGTGAGCATGACTGGCTGTTTCTACGACCTTACTTACGGTTTGTGGTACTTCGTCTAAGGTTAAAGCTGTACCTTCATTTACCGTTACGGTCGTGGTTGCATCGACAACTGTTTCCGGTTCCGTTTCTGCTTCGACTGATAGTACGGCGTCAATTATCGGTTCCTCATTTATAACAGGTTCTGCAGGCTCCATTACTGGTTCCACCACGGTCGATTCATCTGACCCATTATCAACCACTTGTGTATTCCCCGCTTCACTTTCCACCTCGGTCTCAATTTCTGCCACGGAATCAACCACTGGCTCATCTACCGTATTTTCAATTTCATCAGCGGGGGTTTCGTCACTAATCATTTCCGTAGTTTCTGGTATAATGGTTACGACTTCATCGGTCACGACGGTTTCATTTGTATCAGTAACATCAGTTGCATCATTTTCATTCTCTACACTAGCACTTTCCGTGGCGTTTTCAATTTCAGTTTCCATGATTGATTCTTCTGGGGCAACAGTCGTAGCTTCTTCCGCGACTGGTTCATCAATTACGGTTTCGTCAACCGACACATCGTCTGAATTGTCGGCAGACGATGTTTCATCTACTGTTTCATTATTAGCGTTTGTCGGTTCATCAAAGTTAACCGAGTTTTCGTCGTCAATTAAATCGTCAAATTCACTCATTGGCACCTCCTAATTTGCTCTTTACTGCTTTAGTGGCGGTATCGTCCTGCTTATTGAAGTTGGCATATTTACTAATGTAGTTACGACGACTTTCAATATCGTCACCCATCAAGGTCGTAATCAAGCGTTCCGCCTCGGCTGCATCGTCCAGCGTAATACGACATAATTTACGCGTCTTCGGGTTCATAGTGGTTTCCCACAATTGTTCGGCATTCATCTCGCCCAAACCTTTATAACGCTGTACACTGGCACCTTTAACTTTCTTAGTTACCTCTTTTAACTCGTTATCGTCATAACAATAATGACTGTAATCTTTTTTATAAACCTTAAACAAAGGTGGCATACCTGTATAAACATGTCCTTGGGCAATCAAGTCCTTCATATAACGGAAGAAGAAGGTCAACAAAATCGAACGGATATGACCACCATCTTGGTCAGCATCGGCCAAAATAATTACTTTGTGATAACGCAAATTATCCAAATTAAAATCTTCGCCAATGCCCGTACCCAATGCCCCAATCAAAGTACGGAATTCCTCATTTTCCAAAACTTGGTCAATGCGTTTCTTTTCAGCATTCAATGGTTTCCCGCGCAAAGGCAAAATCGCCTGAATACTACGGTCACGCCCCTGCTTCGCAGTACCACCCGCACTATCCCCCTCAACGATGAAGATTTCGTTCATTTCCGGACGACGACCACTGCAACTAGCTAATTTACCAATCAATACGCTACCGTCAATACTGTTTTTACTACGGGCAATATCCTTAGCCTTACGCGCCGCTTCACGCACCCGCGCCGCCGCCTTGGCTTTATTGATAATAATTTCCAACAAGCTTTTCTTTTCTGCCGATTTGTCTGCATCTTTGAAGTATTCTATTAAACTATTATAAGTAAAGGTTTCCACGGCAATCTTAGCTTCTGGATTTCCTAGTTTGGTTTTGGTTTGTCCTTCGAACTGAACTTCTTGCATTTTGATAGACAAAACCGCAGTCATACCTTCACGATAGTCTTCACCCTGCAAGGCGTTATCTTTTTCTTTGAACAAACCGAACTGCTTTCCCAATTGGTTAAAAGCACGGGTGATCGCACTCTTAAAGCCAGTTTCGTGGGTACCCCCCTCCGAAGTTGGGATATTGTTAACATACGAGAAAATGCTTTCGACAAAGCCGTCAGTGTGTTGAATAGCAAAAGTAATCGGCATTTTTTCGGTTTGTCCCGCAATCACAAACGGCGCTTTGTATAATGTGTTTTTACCTTCGTTCAAATAGGTAACAAAATCCGCCACCCCGCCATCAAATTTATAAACACATTCGCGCGAAAATTCGGCGTCATCGGGTTGAATGCGTTCGTCAATTAAAGTGATTTCCGCCCCTTTATTTAAGAAAGCCAATTCTTCCAAGCGTTGCGAAATTACTTTATAATCAAATTTAGCATGGTTAAACATTTCTTCATCGGGTAAGAAATGAACACGGGTACCATTTTTCAAAGTCCGACCCACTACTTTCAACGGTTCATCGGCGACACCCCAGTGCATTTGTCCATCATGCGGATCCATATGAGGTGAAAAGCGTACATAGTGTTCTTTACCATCTTTGTAAACCGTAACTTCACAATAATCAGAAAGTGCGTTTACCACCGACGCACCCACCCCGTGCAAACCGCCCGAGAAGCTGTAATTATTATTATCAAATTTACCACCAGCGTGTAATTCGGTATAAACCATTTCCACACCAGAAATTTTTAATTCACGATGAATATCGACCGGAATGCCACGCCCATTATCTTCAACGGTGACCGAGTTATCTGTATGTAACATCACCAACAATTTATTACCAAAGCCGTTGGCAATTTCATCGATACCATTATCCACAATTTCCCATAACAAATGGTGCATACCCTTAGAACCCGTCGTACCAATGTACATACCAGGGCGTTTACGCACCGCATCAAGCCCTTTTAATAGCGTCAAATTACCAGCCGTATATGTCTGTTTTTCGTTTGCCATACATGATATTATAGCACTTTTCAAAAAACCATCAAAACAGATATTTTATACAATATATTGTGTTTGTTATAATCCTTTTACCACTACATGTGGAGCGCAATTTTTTACCGTAACTACCATGGCACGGATTTCAGCGTCGGAATAAGCCCCTATCGTACGGCATTGTTGGATTTGCCAACAACTAGCACCTTTAATAATACTATGCCCCATTTCTAACAGGTCCGAGGTGGTCAAACGCGGGGTCAAAGTAGTACGCAACATATACGGTACGCGCTTTTGTGACTTCAAATATTTTACCGTAGCCAAAACCGGCTCCATTGACATGCCAGTAATTGCCAAGTGCTTACGCGGCGGTGCTTTTACATCTAACGCCACATAATCGACCAGCCCGGCTTCGATAACTTGACGCACTACGGCTGGGCGCGTACCATTCGTGTCTAATTTAATCAACAAACCTAAAGAACGCAAGGACTGTAAAAGCGGGATTAAATTGGGCGACAAAGTAGGTTCGCCCCCACTTACCACCACCGCATCCAACCACGCTTTACGCTGGCACAACTCGGATAAAACCTCATCAAAGGATAATTGGTTAGCCTGTACGGTCAAAATATGACGATTATGACAATAATGACACCGCATGTTACACCCCGCCAAGAAAATTACCGCCGCCATTTTATCTGGATAATCAATCAAGGACAATTTTTGCCAACCAGCAATTTTAATTGGCATAGTTTACTCCGATTTTGATAACAAGTGATATTTTTTACGATCAAAATATTCTTGGCGTTTACCGGCATGATAATTAGCAACGGGGCGCAAAAAACCTACCACACGGCTCCATACTTCGGTCACTGTACCACAGTGAGGACAATGCCACTGTTCACCCGTCAAATAACCATGAGTGGGACAAATTGAGAAAGTAGGCGTGACAGATAGGTATGGTAAACGATAATGTTGAAAAACTTTTTGGATTAAATTTTTAACGGCACCAATGTCATCCAATTTTTCACCGGTATACAAATGCACCACCGTACCACCCGTATATAGACTCTGCAATTCATCTTGTAGATTTAACATCAACCAAATGTCATCGGTATACCCCACTGGCAATTGTGTACTGTTAGTGTAATACGGCGCTTCGTTATTACCCGCCGTGATAATTTGTGGATAAATTTTACGATCCAACACCGCTAAACGACTGGCAGCAGTTTCCGCGGGCGTGGCTTCTAAATTATAAACATGTCCGGTAGTTGTTTGGTACTCACTTAATTTTTGACGCAAATAGTGCATGACCTTTAACGCGAATTGCTGTCCAAGTGCGGTATCTAAACCAACTCCTTTTAAGTTCAATAAACATTCCTGCATGCCTACAATCCCAAGCGTACTAAAATGGTTATACCAATAACTACCGGTCCGTTGCTTTACCCCTTGTAAATAAAAGGCACTATACGGGTATAACCCCGCCACAGTTTGTTGTTCCACTAATTGGCGTTTGATTTCCAAACTGTTTTTAGCCAAATCCGCAAGTTTACCGAGGCGTACGAAAAAATCATTTTCATCACTAGCCTGATAACCTAAACGCGGCAAATTTAAGGTCACCACACCGATGCTGCCTGTAAGCGGATTAGACCCAAATAAACCGCCACCTCGTTTACGCAACGCGCGTAAATTTAAGCGTAAACGACAACACATAGAAATAGCGTCCTCGGGACTTAAATCAGCATTAACATAGTTAGCAAAATAAGGTATCCCATATTTAGCCGTCATGGCAATAATTTGGGTCATAACCGGACTATTCCAGTCAGTATCCTTGGTAATATTAATGGTCGGAATCGGAAAGGTAAAGACGCGTCCCTGTCTATCGCCAGCCAACATAACTTTACAGAAGGCTAAATCAATCCGCGCCATTTCAGCTTGGTAATCACCATAGGTCGTTTCCTGCATTTCGCCACCCAACACCACCAGTTGTTCTCGCAGTGTCGGCGGACATTGAACATCTAAGGTCAGATTTGAAAATGGGCATTGAAAACCACTGCGAGTAGCTACATTCATATTAAAGATAAAATCGTACATCAAGGTTTCAAGGTCAGTATCATTTAGTTGGTCATGACGCACAAAAGGAGCCAAATAAGTATCAAATGAGGACCATGCTTGCGCCCCCGCGGCTTCCCCTTGTAAAGTAAAGGTCGCGTTGACAATTTGGTTTAACGCTTCCCGTAAAGTACGGGCGGGCGCTGCCGCGACTTTTCCCGCCACACCAGTGAAACCAAGTACCAGTAATTGATGCAAGTCCCAACCCATACAATACGGCCCGAAAAAGCCTAAATCGTGTATATGCAACGCGCCACTGCGATGAGCCTGTGCAATGTCAGCGGGATAAACTTTGGTTAAAGCATATTCCTTAGTCACGGCTTCACGCAAAGATAAATTCAAACCACCGACTGACCGTCCTGTATTGGCATTATTCTTCACAACGAAATCGTTACCATATAAATATTGGTCAAATAAATTGATGACAAAATCTTGACTGTCCATCAATTTATCTTATTTTAAGATTACCGATTTGGTGTTATTTAGCAGCTAATGCTTGGGTCAAGGCTTTTGCTAACTGATCAGGACAACTAGTACCGCGTCCACGGCAATCAATTCCTTTTAATTTAGTAATTAATTGTTGCGCATTTTGACCTTCCGCCAAAGTCGCAACCCCGACCGTATTACCGGGACAACCACCGATAAACTCGACATTATGCACAACATCTTGTTCATCTAACATAAAACGAATTTGCATCGAACAAACTCCTTTGGGCTGATAGTTAAACTGACGCATCATCGTGATCCTCCCCTTCTACCAAATGATTATAGATAAATTCATAAACCTCGGGCGCCATATCCTTCCAACGCGCCGCTGCACGCATCGCATCGGCACGAGACGGCACACGCAATTTTAATTCCATCAAATTATACGGACGACCAGTATAATCTTTAATCATGAAAACCGCAGTCTGGGTACCATCGGAGTTTTTGAAATAATCAATGCGGTATTCCTGACTGCGTTTCATACGCAATTTGTTTTCGTCGGTATATTTAATAATGCTTTCACGAATGGAAGCCGGAATTTTTGTCCAAAAATGGGCTAAACAGTCGCGACCTTCTTTGGTTAATTGGTACATTAAATCACCAG
The DNA here is from genome assembly GCA_017619495.1 of Clostridia bacterium. Lineage (GTDB taxonomy): Bacteria > Bacillota > Clostridia > Christensenellales > UBA1242 > RGIG8050. The sequence continues at coordinate 70,177 of JAFZSF010000024.1, forward strand.
ACGAAGTTTTACCAACCACGAATTTGACATCAACAATTTGCGCCAAAGCTTCGCGGTAATCCATGTACGACATCAAATCAGGATTGGACATAATAATTTCGGACAAGGTATTTTCTGACAAAGGAATATCCATCTTTTCAAAGATGAAAAGCAAAATAATTTTGCGGGTTATCTCATCTGCGACAAAATAAGTACTACGATTAGTGTTCACCAGTCAAATTATATAATAGTTCCTTGAATCTGGCAAGTTTCTCTTGTTCCTGTTGCACCAAGGTAGCCGGTGCCTTAGCCAAAAACCCTGTGTTTGCTAACATTTTGGACGAACGCGCGATTTCCGCACGATAATGCTCCGCCAAAGCTTGATTATCGACCGGGGTTACCACAGGTTCGGGCTTGGACTTAGTCTGCGGTTTACATTCTTCAATGTATTTGTCGCAGAAATCAGTCCAGAACCATTGTTGCAATTCATTCGCCGCAATCCCGAATTCATACTTTTCGTAACGACGAGTAATGGTACGGATAATCTTATTCAAACTGGTTTGTAACCAATGCTTAGACCCTTTAACTGGGGTTGGGAACGGTTCAAAGGCTAAATCAGTATCATGTCCTAATTCGTGCCAAATTTGTTCGGTAATATATGGTGCAATCGGATGTAACATTTTTAAGAAACTTTCCAAAGCTGTTACTAACAAAGTATTATCTTTGTGCATTAAAACGAATTTAGTCGCATTCCAAATTTTATTCATGAAATAACGGGCTTTAGTAATTTTTTCGTCGCCGTAATTAGGGTCACGATCCAAACGCGAACCAAACAATAACGAATAACGCAAAACATCACAACCGTGCTGTTCGATAATATCTAACGGGTCAATCCCATTACCTAATGATTTACTCATCTTACGACCTTGACTGTCGCGTACCAATCCATGTAATAAGACCGTATGAAATGGTAATTGTTGCGTGTGATATAAACCCGAAAATACCATACGAATAACCCAGAAGAAAATAATTTCATAGGCAGTAACCAACACATCGGTCGGATAGAAATAATCAAAATCGGCTTGATTTTTGTTCAAAGTCACAAACGGCCACAGTGCCGATGAGAACCAAGTATCCAACACATCGGTTTCACCTTCAATCGGAATGCGGTGTCCCGAAATCAGTTGACGCGAAATACACCAATCCTTAATATTGTTCAACCAATGCAAATAAATCTTTTGGAATTTCTTTGGCACAATGTTTAGTCCGTTATTTAACGCCGCAATCGCCGGTTGCGCCAAATCATGCATTTTAACAAACCATTGTTTGGAAATGGCAGGTTCAACCGTTTGATGACAACGGTAACATTGCCCCACATTGGAAACATGTTCTTTGGTAGCCACCAACAGTCCTTGTGCTTGTAAATCAGCCACGACCGCCGCACGGGCTTCCGCGACAGTCATACCGGCATATTTACCAACATAAGCACCAAATAACTTACCGTTTTCATCAATCACTTTAATATGCGCTAAATGGTGGCGTTCCGCTACTTCATAGTCGTGATGGTCATGCGCGGGCGTAATTTTCACTGCTCCGGTACCAAATTTCATATCCACCGTTTCATCAGCAATGACTGGAATGGTACGGTCAGTTAACGGCAATGGAATTGATTTGCCAATTAGGGCTTGGTAGCGTTGATCATTGGGGTTAACCGCAACCGCGATATCACCAAACAGAGTTTCCGGACGCGTCGTTGCCACGCGCAACGGTCCATATTGAATCGTCCAAATTTGGCGTTTGACTTCGCTGTATTCAACTTCAATTTCCGATAAGGCGGTATGACAGGTGGGACACCAGTTAATCATGCGTTCACCTTGATAAATGTAACCGTCCTTGTACAAACGATGAAAAGCCTTGTTAACTTCCGCCTTACAATGGTCGTCCATCGTAAAAGTAAAACGCGTCCAATCGCAAGATAAGCCCAAGCGTTTAAATTGGTTACAAATAATCGCTGAATAATGGTCGTACCAATTTTGAATGCGTTCCATGAATTGCTCACGGGTTAAATCCTGCTTATTCAAACCTTCTTTTTTCAATTCTTCCACAACCTTAGCTTCGGTCGCAATCGCCGCATGGTCAGCACCGGGCAACATCAAGGTTTCGTAACCTTGCATGCGTTTGAAACGAATCAATGCATCAATAATGGTACAGTTAAAAGCGTGACCGATGTGTAACTTACTGGTAATGTTCGGCGGTGGCATAATCACCGTAAAAGGTTTTTTATCGCGATTTACATTGGCTTTGAAAACATTATTTTCCACCCAATGTTGGTTGTAATAGGCCTCACACGCCTTGAAATCAAAAATTTTATCCACAAATAGTAGTTTACTATAAACCGTACAGTTCTGCAACCTGTTCCCTGGTTGCAATCACTTCACGGGCTTTACCGTTACCAAAATCTGCACCCACAAAACCAAGTTGTTCCAATTGATCCATAATACGACCAGCACGACCAAAGCCAACTGCAAACTTACGCTGAATTTCGGAAATTGATAAAGTACGACGCACATTATTATCGCGTACAGCGTAACGCAAAACAGCCACTAATTTTGGATCTTGTCCCCCGACATCGGGTCCATCGCCACCATCACTGAAACCAGTAGCACTGCCGTCGGGTAATCCATTCAAGATTTGGTCTTCAATTTCCGCGTTGTATTCAGACGGGTTCTTTTCACGGACAAAGTTAGTTACTTGACGCAATTCATCGTTAGTCATGAAACAGCACTGTACACGGTCAATCCCTTTGGCGGTCATAAATAACATATCGCCACGGCCCATCAATGTTTCAGCGCCAATCGTATCCAAAATGGTACGACTATCAACACCACTTAAAACACGGAAAGCAATACGCGTACCAATATTCGCTTTAATGACACCACTGATGACATCAACACTGGGTCTTTGCGTAGCCAAGATAATATGAATACCAGCAGCACGGGCTTTCTGCGCCAAACTTTGAATACAGTCTTCAACTTCTTTCTTGTTACGCGACATTAAATCCGCCGTTTCATCGACCACCATAACAATATACGGCATGGCCGGAATTTGCCCACTCTTATAGGCAGGTAAGGTTTGGTACAAAGCAATGTTATTGACATGTTGTCCCTGTAACAAATCGTAACGATGGTCCATTTCACGGATTAGCCATTTGAAAGCATTAACCGCCTGGGTTGCATTGGTAATACACCTTTCAACCAACATGTGTGGCAAGCCGTCATACATACCCAGTTCCACACCGCCCTTCATATCAACCAAAACCAACTTCAAATCTTCGGGGCTGGTTTTATAAATTAAACTGGTTAAAATCGTATTAATACACACCGATTTACCTGAACCAGTGGTACCCGCTACCAATAAGTGTGGCATTTCCGCCAAATCGGCAATAATCGGTTCGCCATTAATATTCTTACCCACGCAAATTGCTAATGGACTCTTATGCGTAATAAATTCGCGTGAACCTAACAAGTCTTTAATTGAAACTGTACCAATTGTATGATTTGGTACCTCAATTCCAATCGCGTTCTTACCTTCAATCGGACTTTCCATACGGGTATTGTTTGTTTTTAAAACAAAGTTCATATCGTCACGCAAATTTTCAATTTGCGCCACGCGCGTTCCCAATTCTGGCACAATTTCAAATCGCGTTACCGCAGGAGCAACATTGAAACTGTGAACACGAGCACGAACATTATATTGTTGGAACAATTCGTTTAGTTTGGTTTCCTTCTCACTGGCCTCCGCGTTAAATTGGCTTAAGTCCATACTTTGTGTATGAATCAAATCCAAAGTCGGCTTAATGTAACGAATATTTTTGTAGGTATCACCTGCTGGTTCTTTTTTATCCGACGGAATATCCAAACTTAATGCGGTTTGATTATTCAAATTTTGAATCACCGCGGAGCTGTTACGACGACGGTTAGATGCGGGTGTGCTTGGTGTTGCATCAGGAGCAGCTGGTGGCGTCCAATTATTATTACCCCCCTGCCATTGCATACCATTGGCTTGTCCCCACGGCATACTCGGTTGTTCCCATGGTGAGCTAGGTTGCATCGGGGTTACGGGCGGAACCGACATGCTTGGTTGTTGTGGAATTCCGTTGGATAACGGCATCGTTGCCGACGGCATGTAAGGATAAGACACACTTCCCATTGTCGGCATCACCGGACTGGGATTTGGTGTCTGTTGTTGCATATTAGACCAGCTGTTACTGTCTAATCCCTGCCACGGAATCGCAACACCATCGTTATACATGCGTAAACCGCCTTGCACCGCACCCGACGCTTGCATGGAAGCCTGATTAATCGCTTCGGGCGAAGTTAAATCTTGCAACGCAATGGGACTGCCCGCAATAGTTTTCGGGTTATCTTTCTTTGGCAAGGCACCTAAGCCTAACAAACTTTTATTCGCATCGAAATTACGACGATTTTCGCGCATCACTTCTTTATTAGCCAGTTGTAACTTTTCGTAAAGTTCGGCTGCATTCTTGGCATAATCATTCGTATTTTCCGTCGGCTCTGTGGCGGTTTTGGTTTCCATGGTTACAATGCGTTGTTCACGATTCTTAGTAATCACGCGGTTAATGACCAAAACTAAACCAACCAAGTACAGCATGCCTAACAGCAAATAAGTACCAACCGTTCCCGAAATTACTAATAACAAATAAGACGGCAAAGCAAACAACACACCACCAGGTGTTAAATGTGAACTAGAAAAACAGTAGCTCAAATAACCACTAAAATCCGTGTTGGCATCATTCACAACCGATTGTGTAAACCCCACATGCATGGCGGTAAAGAACGCCAACAACATGATAATTGCGCCCCAAAGATATTGTGGATTAATCCGAATTCGCTTCCCTGTACGCAGACAAATACCAAAAATTGCAGTTATCACGAAAACACAGAAAATATAAACACCAGCAACCCCATACAGGAAATTACTAATCACACCACCCAAGCGGAACAACATTAAAAGCGCACCAATTCCCGACGCCCAAATAATAATATCACCCCACGGGAACGGGCGTTTGGCATTTTGTCGCTTCGTACGATGGATAGTACCGTCCATTAACATAAATTATAAACAAAATTTCGCTTTTCGTAAAATATTATTTGCCGACAATCACCGTCAAAATTTTATCCTTTGATAAGTACTTTTTTACAACCGCATTCACATCGGCGACAGTTAAAGCGTCAACGATCTTTAATTCGTCTTCAATCGCGGTAACTTGATTGCGCGTTGCCACTTGGTCGACAATGCGACTGTTCATACGGCTAGTCACTTCACTATCAAATAAGCGTTGCATGTGCCATTGATTACGGAATTTAACCAATTCAGTTTCCTGAATACCATCACATAAGATTGAATCCAACTCGCGGTTCACGACTTCAATTACTTTTTGCGTGTTTTTAGGCGTACACGAAAAGACAATACTAAAACTACCACCAATATCGGACAATTCCATGTTGGTTGAAATCGAATAAACCAAACCCAATTTTTCGCGTACACTAATGAACAAACGACTACTCATATCGCCACCGAACAATAAACCAAACAAAGTCAAAGCGTAACGGTCCGTACTATATTGGTTACAAACGGGAATTGATAAAATTACATGCTGTTGTTCCGTATCCTTTTTAACCTGTAACAAAGTCGGTGCCGGTTGAATAGCGGGTATATTTTGGCGTTGTTTAGGTTCAGCCGGTATATTACTCATGTACGGCAAATAATACTTAGTCACCAACTCCTCGGCACGCTCCACTGTAATATCGCCTGCGAAAGACAGAATTGTATTGGGGGCAATATAATGTTTTTTTACATAATTATAAATATCTGCGGGACGGTACGCTTTAATCGCCTTAGCATAACCGGCAACAGGGTGTTCGTATTTAGTACCTTTATAAAACAAACTATTCATGCGGTCATACATCACCGAAACCGGGTGATCTTCGTGCATCGCAATTTCCTGTACGATAACATCGCCTTCTTTATCAAAGTCACCAGGTTCAAATTTCAAATTGAAATACATATCGGAAAACAGGTCCAAACAATCCGCGATGTTATCTGCGACTGCCTTTGTATGAAAACAAGTTGCGCTTTCACTGGTCCAAGCATTGTATTGCACGCCTAAATAAGCGAACTCGTCAATAATTTGTTGTCCCGTGCGCTTAGTCGTACCTTTGAATAACATATGCTCACAAAAATGTGATAAGCCTTGTTCGGTTTTGGTTTCATCACCGCTGCCCGCCATTACCAGCATACTAAAAGCCACACTTTTGAAATTAGGCATGGGGGTTACCACCAAGCGTAACCCGTTAGGATAAGTTTTAATGGTTGTCTTCATATTCATACCAATATATTAACCAAAAACATAAAATAACGCAAATCGTAATATAAATAGCCAATGCCGAAACAGCGCGTGGTTATTACCAACACCATTATTTGCAGTGTACTACTGGTCTTAGGTTTTTTAGTTAACACCATCAACATTGATAAAACCTATCTTTCCGTAACCGCACCTTTATCTTACGGCAGTCGTACCAGTAACCAAATTGGTTTAATGTTAATTATTGATGACCCTAAACTGGCAGATAATATCCCTGAAATTCTGGATACTTTACAACGCTTTGAAGCCAGCGCAACTTTTTTCTTCACTGGCGCGACCGCAATTAACAACCTTGAACTTTTGCAAAAAATTGCCGACCGTTACGAACTTGGTAATTATGGATTTTCTAACCGCGCCCTAAACAGCGCTGACAAAAACTTTATCAGCGAAGAAATCCGCCTAGGGGACGCACTGGTCAATTCTTTGGTGCATAAAAACATGCAAGTTTTCACCCCACCGACGGGTGCGTTTAATAAACACACCTTGGCTATGGCACAAAATTTAGGTTACACCACCGTTTTGCCGACCAACCGTGACGCAGTCATTGATTGGGACACTACGGACAGCAATTTAGTTTTATCTTATGCCACTTACCATATAAAAGCTGGCGACATTATCGTTTTAAAAACAACAACCGCCACAATGCAATGTTTTGCACAAGTGGCGGCTGCTTATACGGCACAAAATTTAACAATTACTTCACTGGGGCATCTTTTGCAGTTGTCGTAGGCACAATGCGTTGTAAATCGACGCGTCCCTTTTCGTCAATCTTGATGACTTTAACTTTAATCTTCTCACCAACCTTAACGACATCTTCCACTTTGTTAACGCGTTCTTTAGCTAATTTCGAAATATGAACCATGCCTTCCAAATTTTCGGTTAATTTTACGAAGCAGCCAAAGTCCAAGATACGCACAACGGTTCCTTCAAAGACTTGTCCAACTTCGGGTTCCAAAACAATATCGGCAATAATCGCCTTAGCTTTTTCCACCATATCCGCTTCGGCACCACCAATGAAGACTTTTCCGTCTTCTTCAATATCAATCTTAACACCAGTTTGATCAATGATTTTATTAATGGTCTTACCCCCACTGCCGATGACATCTTTAATCTTTTCGGGATTAATCTTGAAAGTGATAATTTTGGGGGCGTATTTAGAAATTTCTTTCGCCGGCGCCTTAATTTCCGCATTCATAATTTTTAAGATTTTCATGCGACCTTCACGCGCTTGTTCCAAAGCAGTCGTAATGATTTCTTTATCGATACCCGCAATCTTAATATCCATTTGAATCGCGGTAATACCTTTTTCCGTACCAGCCACCTTGAAATCCATATCCCCGTAGAAATCTTCCACCCCTTGAATATCAGTTAAAACGGCGACACGACGACTATTTTTATCCTTAATTAAGCCCATCGCAATACCAGCAACCGCCGCTTTAATCGGCACACCAGCATTCATTAACGACATTGAACTACCGCAAACCGAAGCCATTGAAGAACTACCATTACTGGATAAAACTTCACTAACGGTACGAATCGCGTATGGGAATTCTTCTTCACTGGGCAAAACTGGAATCAAAGCGCGTTCAGCCAAGGCCCCATGACCAATTTCACGACGACCAGGGGCTTTCAAAGGACGCGCTTCCCCAGTAGCATACGGCGGCATGTTATATTGGTGCATATAGCGTTTAGCCTCTTCATCATCAATACCGTCCAATTTTTGAGCGTCGCTTAACATACCTAAAGTACAAACATTCAAAACTTGGGTGTTACCACGCGTAAACACCGCTGAACCATGGGTACGCGGCAATAAGCCAGTGGTAACCCAAATCGGACGAATATCCTTAGTACCACGACCATCAGGACGCACACCTTGATTCAAAATCTTTTCACGCACGATTTCTTTTTTAATTTTGTTCATGACTTCAATGATGTCATTTTTGCTTTCGTCCCAAATATCCGCAAACTTATCTGCCACAATCGTCTCAACTTTATCTTCTTCAACACGGCGTTTAATCGTGTCAGTTTCCTTCAAAGCACTTTCAATAAAGCTGGTGGCATAAGCGCGTACTTGCTCTTCCAAATTACTATCAATCGTATGTAAAGCCACTTTGCGTTTTGGTTTACCGACTTTCTTCGCAATACCAACTTGGAATTCACATAATTTTTTAATTTCTTCGTGGGCGAACATAATCGCATCAATCATATCAGCTTCGGAAACTTGGTTAGCACCAGCTTCCACCATTAAAACCGCTTCACTGGTACCACTGACCGTTAAGTGTAGATCGCTGCGTTCTTGTTCTAATGCGGTCGGATTGCAAATGAATTTACCATCAACGCGTGCCACTTGAACCGCACCAGTTGGTCCGTTCCACGGAATGTCACTGATGGTTAAAGCCACCGACGACGCCAACATACCCAATGGTTCCGGAGCGACATCAGGATCAACCGACAAAGTTGTCACTACCACTGCCACATCATTGTGTAAGTTTTTATCAAACAAAGGGCGCAAAGGACGGTCGATTAAGCGACTAGTTAAGATTGCCTTGTCGCCACCGCGTCCTTCACGCCTTGTAAATCCGCCAGGAATTTTACCAACAGAATATAATTTTTCTTGGAAATCAACGCCTAATGGGAAAAAGTCGATCCCGTCGCGCGGTTGATCCGCCATAGTTACATTGGCCATAATTACGGTTTCACCACAACTGACCAAGCAGGTACCATGCGCCAAGCCACACAAAGCGCCGGTTTCCACAGTTACTGTACGATTACCAATCGTTGTTGTCCATTTTTTATTTTCCATAAACTTTATTTTAACATAAGTTTATGACTTGTGCAATTTGTTATTCAGCCTTTTCAGTCTCCGATGCGACATTATCGTCGGCCTCGGTTGTGTCTACTGATTTTTTACCCGTACGGATATAACCAAGATATGGCACACAACATAAAAAGATTCGCACCAAAATTGCCCAAAGTTTTTTGAAGAACATTTTAAGATATGTTTTCAAAGGTAATTACCTCCTCTTTCCGTAACTGATTACGGCCGCCAAGTCCGACACTACGGCGTTACTACTTGGCAATGAAAGGCGCAACTTGAACTGATCACCATTCAAATTTACTTTGATTTTTTGCATCTTATCTGCGGCTTTAACCAAAATATCACGCTGCGTGCGGTTGGAGGTCGCCGTTACCACAATATTGGCATTGGTTTTTAGAAAAATCTCGCGTAGCGTTTGTGTATCTGTTGCATAACCTAAACTGAACCAACCACTTTCCCAATAGTTACCTTGTGCGCTGGCTAAGTTAGCTTTCAATATTTCACTGTCATCGTCCAAATGTTCTAAACGGAATTGACGATTAACCGTCATTAAGCCGTTTTCACAAATAACCAACAATTTACCATGGTAATAACGAATATCTAAACACGAACCATAGTTAACAGGTAAATAAATAAAGCCTTCCAAAAAATGACCTTCACTCCATTCACTTTTTAAATCAACCGAATAAACAATGCGTTCCTTGGTCTGTGAAATCAGAAACAAACGGTCATCTACTACTGCCATTTGACGCGGGTAAACTAATTCTTCTAACGGATTGAACGTGATGGGTAAGTCGCGCGAGTAGTATAAGCCGCGCACATCATCGGCAGCAAAAATATAATGTCCCCACCGCGCAACATGCGTGAAGCCATAAGTTGGTTCTGGTGTTTCCAAGGGCATCAACTGATTTTTGGTACCTTTCAAACCAACTAAATAATTGGTATAGATACTGTTTTTCTTTGGCTTGACAACCACTGGCAAGGCGAAGTTGTCTAAATTAAAACGAACGCTGCGCAAGTTAGTGAACTGGCAAGATGCGGGATTTACCATGTTGCGCCTTAAAAACCGCCGTATTAAATTTTTCTTGCCAAACCTTCCATTCGTTGAACATACCCGCGACAAACGCGTATTCAGACAAAACGCCGTAAATCAAAGTTGCTCGATCCAAGCCGTAATCTGCGGGGTCAATCTGGGCGGCATCAGATGTAATCCAATTACCGTCCAAAGTATTAATAACTAAACGCGCGCAAGCAAACAATTGATGATAGTTATCGTCATGCGATGTATCTTGCCAATTAATGGGTAATCCCAAAATATCGTTGGCACCACTAATTAAATCTCTCAAAATCATATTTTACATAATCCTTTATTTGGGCTTTCAACGCCTCGACTTTTTTAGCTTGCTCTTGAAAGATGGCAGCATTGCTTGCGTCGATTTCCCGTTCAATGTCATCAGCGTTTTCACGGCGTGTGCGTTGGGCATAAACCAAAGTCCGCACATCTAAGGCATCAAACGGGACGACGAAAGCTAATTTACCATGCCAGTACACTTCATACCGAGTCATCTCTCCGTGCCAATAAATTTCATAGCACGGGTCAATTTGTAAAATGCGTTCGGCAATATGAAACAGGTCATGATAAATTTTTTGCATAGCAATTACTCCGCTTTTGATTGCAAAGCTGAGAAACCGCTGCAACGACCTTGCAAGAACGGTTTATCGCAAATCATATCCGCATATTTAACCAAGGTAGCCATATAGGTAGCTTTACCTGGTAATTGTTTCAAGATGCTGCCGTCTTCGTTCGACAACCAAGTCCAATCACAAAGTTGGTGCATCGCAAACGATTTGCTATTCAAAGCGTATAGGTTACCCGCCTTACATTTAACATCGCTGTACAACGGAATACCGTTGAAAGTAATACCATGGAAACCACCAGCTAATTCAGCGGTAGCGATGTTGGAACGAGTACTTTTTAAAGATTCAAAAATGGCCTTTTTCACGCGTGGGTGCGTTAATAAGATATCGGCTGGCATACTTTGGCAATATTCTTCATATTTTTCCAAGAATTCCAAAGCCGCGTCTTCGTCCAATACATGCAAGTCGGCACTGTTATCAATGTAATCATAAGGAATAATTTCCGTATTATGCGCCGCACCTAAACCATAAATGACTGGTCCAAAGATGGAGTCAATACCATTCATACTGGTGCCATCATCTTCTACTTCATAAACATAATAACGGTCAGCCTTGTTTTCTTCGAGTGCATCACTCAAACTCAAACTACCGGTAGCAGCATCGACAGCTTCCACTAGGTTATCGTCGATGGGGTCAAGTACTTGAATTCCCGCGCCAGTTTCAACCGTAACATGCATACCAACAGTAAAGTTTTTAATGTATTTACGACCAACATTAATCACTTGACGGTTATTACTGTTAATCGCACTGGCATCAAAGACTGCCAACAATTTACGACCATCTCCATAAAGCATGGAAGTTAAGTTGTTTTGGGCGGCGGCGACCAAATTCTGCATTTCACCACCTAACAAAGAGGCAAACGCGTTCGGGTCCAAAGACGCCGCTTTCAAAGCCTTATCGCTAATTTGAAAAGTACCATACAGATTTTTCAAAGGTACAGAAACTTCAATCGACTTTTCGGTGTCACCGACTGGCAAATCCCCAGTTTCGGTACCGGCACCAACCGCCGCTTGTCCGCAACGGATATTGACAGTGGCGTTTTTACCACTGGCAATACGAGTGTTTTCTTCAATCATCGTTAAAAATGGGTTAGTTTTTTTGTTAATGTCGTTAATGACAGTATCCAAATAGATATTCTTTAACGCATTTTCCGCAGTTGCAGTTGTAATCATTTTGAAACTCCTTTTTTGAAATATTCACAAGCCAATCGATCCGCTTGTGCTAAATTGGTTGGCTTCTTTTCTTTAGCGAAGTCGAAAGCCGACGAAGAACTGGTCAATACCGCAGGCGCCTCCGCGCTATTGTTCGCTAATAAATACTCCCGAATGATATCCTCCCGGCTGGGCATGGAGTTTATTTTCTGTTCCAGTTCTTTGTAGGCTTGCGCCTTTTTCGTGAACGCACTTTGCAATTCACTATAAGATTTTTGGAGTGCATTGATATCCACAGTGGGTTGTATCTCCGCTTGTTCCAAAGGTGTTATTGGTTCAGTTTCCATGTTCAACTCCTAATATGGCTAAAATTTTGGCGCCGACTTGTTCGTAAACATCTTCGATGCTTTGTATCGGGCGACGCAGTTGGCGTTTGGCTTGTTCGTTATATAAGGTAAGAGTCCCTTCCCCCACCGTGGCGCGATTAGCTAACATAGATAACAAATCGCCACCGCAGCTAATCGTATTAAACTCATTTAGTAAGCGGTCTTCTTCCTTAGTTAGTTCGTCCGGAATACTACCCGCTTCCATAAATTTGGGTTCACGGTACCCTTGCTGGTAGACAATGATTTTACCGGGGCACAAACCATCGATTTCTAAACTATCTAAATCCACACTACCATCTTCTACCGCGACTACTCCACAAGCCATACGACTCATAAACTCAGCACGACGGTTTTTAATGGCATTGTAAGCACGCTGAACGGGGATAACACGGTCAACCACAGACTTGCCAAAGAACTGTCCCGCGACCAATTCACTGGTACCACGCACGAAAGGAAACGGATACGGCAATGCGCCATCGTAAACTAAGGTTTTATCACGAATAATGGTCAAATGGTCGCGCGTCCATTTTTCAATCACCAACTGGTCATCGACATGTTTAGCATGAATAATGGAACTAATTTCGTCCATGTTCGACACATCTAAACGATTAGGGTAAATTTCAAATGGCGAACAAACGGTCACGATCGGTTGTCCCTCGTTTTTTGTGACCTTGTAAAATACCGAACCAGTTACTTCTTGCCAGAAATTTCCTTCTTCCACTAAGCGTTTGAAACGCAACTTTTCCAAAACTGCGCGTACCAATTCATCTTCTACGACCGGTTCGACTTCGGCCAAAACCGCCAAACGACTTTCTACCAAAGGGCCGATATGGTTAAAGCTTTCCGTTGATTGCCAATAGTACTGTTTACTATAACCAAGGTATTGTTCGCCATGGTAAAAATTTAAATTGTTTTTCCATTTGTTTTCCAGACTGATGCGCGCTTGCTTACGGGCTTCATAATCATTAATGACCGCATCAATCAATTGCTTTTTACTTTGTTTAGTTTGCATTACTCCTCCCTGACAGCATTAAAACATAACTTTGCTTAACTGAATCGTTTTACTGCCATCGATTTAATTAAATCTTTTTTTGCTTGTCCCAAGGTATTCAGTGGTACCGGCTGTTTGTGACTAACACGCACCCAATCCATCACGATGTAACGCAAGGCATCAATAGTATGGTCATTAACTTTTTGTGGCTGTTCACCATCACCCCAGTAATAGCCATGCAATTCATCAATTAAATGCACACAGTTTTTCCAAACGAATAAATTACGCTTGCCTGCTGCATTACCAAATTGTGCTTTCATTTCCAACAGACCTTGTGCCAAATTTTTGTTAACATTAGTATCCACCGGCACACCATAATCACGATATTGCGTCGCGGTGGAAACTTCGCAAGCCGAAGTTTTTTGGTTAGCCGCACTGTCAATCAAAATTTTAACCTGTCCTAAGTGCCACCCTAAATCGCGGGTGCGTGCCAAAATCGCACGGCAGTGGTCACTCACGGTTAAACCCGCTACTTCGTAATCACTGACCACATATAAATGTTCACCAACTACCGCGACCCAAACTACGGCCGTCGGGTTACGGTAACCAGGGTCAATTCCAATGTAATACGCATCGGCATGTTCCAGTACAAATGGTTCAATCACATTTTCAGCGGTAAAGTTAGGAAACACCAAACCTTCCGCCGCCACAAAGTGACCATGTTGACGACTTTCTAACACCTCGGGTGGTAAATTAGCAATCAGAAATTGTTTTTCAGCAGGCGATAAATATGGATTATCGTCCCAACTCATCCAGAAGCACGCCAAATCAGGCTGTTGTGCGGCGCGTAAATAGATGCGATTATAAACCCAACTGCGTCCTTTTAACGGCGTCATGGTAACCCAATGCACTCCACCACGATCTAACAGTCGCAACAAACATTCGTCATAAATATCGGCAGGTGGCTCTTCATCAAACCAAACATAATCCAATGAAACGCCTTGAAAGCGTTCCCGCCCCTGTTCACAATTCCGAAAACCAATTTTACTCACCGTACCAAACACATTACGCACCAAAATAAAATCGATTACCCCGTGAGCGGGTGCAAACGAACTGCCCGACACCATGACGGTTTTTACAATCCATTCGGGTGGTAAGTATTGTAAGATTTTGGCCTGCGCAACATCGCGTTGCACTTGGCGTGTCAAGCTAACCACCCAACCGTCCATCGCATGGTCAATTTTAATAAACGGGTGTAAACCAGTGGCGTACCAAATTGTTTCCATCGCCCCACAAACGCTTTTACCTGTCCGGTTACCACCAAACACAAACCGGCTTTTAGCCAACGATTGATGAAATTTTAATTGTTTTTCATGCAAGCGTGGCGGTTCATGCAAAGAATTAGTTTTTACTGCCGTATTCGGTCTAATTTGGGGCTGTATCGCCAAATGCGTCCAATCGTTATAATGTAACAGTGGCGCATCAGCCGACAAACTTTTTAAGTTGATGACATCATTTTCCATAATTTTCTCCGTGTTACCATTTATCATGGCACCATGTATCCGTTGTATTTTGGCATTTGTTTATTGTTTTCCGTTGGTATGCTGGTCGGTTTGGTCTTATTAGCAATTTTTCCGATTAATCTACCCGTAGTAGTTAAAACGGCTAAACAAACACGACCCCTTGTTCAGCATCGTAAAGCCCGCAGTCCGACCCACCATACCACCATCAACTATTGGGATCCGCCTTGGGCGGACGATGATGATGACCTTTAACCATAACATAAAAAAAAGCAGCTACCTCTGGTAACTGCCACCCAATTAGGTCATATTAAAATTTAACGAAAATCTTTGAAGTTAGGTTCATGGACAATTTGTTGCACAATTTCCAAAGCGTGCTTTTCAATCCGCGAAATGTAACTGCGACTGATGTTTAGTTGTTGTGCAACTTCGCGTTGCGGTAACGCTACATGATCGTTCAAACCATAACGCAGACTAATAATTTTGAATTCGCGTTCACTCAAACGCGCACGCATTGCGGTGATTAGTTTTTGCATTAATTGTCGGTGCATGGCTTCATCAATATCACTCTGCTCGCGATCATCAGTAATGATATCGACCAAGCAGATTTCGTTGCCATCATGGTCATCGCCCAGGCTTTCATTCAAAGAACCAACTTGCTGGTGTTTTTTAGAAACCCGCAAAAACATTAAGACTTCATTTTCAATACAGCGTGACGCATAAGTTGAAATCTGAGTGCCTTTGTCCGCCTTGAAAGAGTTAATGGCTTTAATTAAACCAATTGTACCACACGAAATTAAATCGTCGGCTTCGGCTGCCCCATTATACTTTTTTACCACATGGGCCACCAGCCGTAAGTTATGGCGGATTAAAATATCCTTAGCTTGCATGTCGCCATGCCAGAATTTTTGAAAATAGTCCAACTCTTCTTTTTTCGATAATGGTTTAGGAAAGGATTTTTTATCGTTAACTAACCCCGAGAAGAAAAGTACTTTACTTAAAAAAGTAATGAAATTTTCAAAAATCATATCACACTCTATATGCGGACGCAACGAAAAGTGTGACTATAACAAGATACAAATAATTCCGCCTTTACCATTGTTGACCACTTTACCGATCGTGCGTTTCATTTGTTTCATTGCATTGGCTGGCATATTGGCAATTTTGGCGCCAACTCCTTCTTGCATGATTTCGTCCAATGATTTACCAAAAATTGGTGTTTGCCAAACGGCTTCTTTGTTCGTTTCGTATTCGTGCTTCAAAAATTCCAACATTTCTTTGGATTGTTCTTGGGTACCAATGGTCGGGGTGACTTCACTACCGACATCAACTTTAATAATATGCAAGCTGGGTGCGGTTGCGCGTAATTTCAAACCGTAGTTTTTGCCGTGTTTGTATAGACGCGGAGTGTCTAATTTATAGCTATCCAGTGTCGGTACCACCACGCCATAGCCCTTAGTTTCTGCAGCATCAATGGCGTCTTTTAACTTGTCATATTCTTTGGCTTTACCAGCGGCTTTTTGAATGTATGCCATTAAGTGTTGTTCATTTTGGATATTTAACCCACTTTCGGCGGAAATCAATTTGAAATACAAATCGTTTTTCGGCACCAAATTGTACACAATTGTACCTGTAGCAACATCAATTTCGCTCGTTTCGACGGCACTAAAATATGGACTATCGGCACAAACATTAGACGGACGATTATCCGCGATACGACGCACGGTTTTCGTATAACGACGCAAGCGTTCAATGGCATCGCCAATCACAGGGTGATTAACTGGCATAACTTGCAACCAAGATGGCATATTAACTTTGAAACCAGTTACCGGAAATTCCGCTAAAATTCCGTCAAAGATAGCACCGATATCATCAATACCCAAATTTTCTAAATCAATACCCAATACCTGTACACCAAACTTTTCACGAATTTCTTGGCAGACATTTTCGCAGGTTTTATCATTGGGGCGTTTACTGTTAACCACTACCACAAAAGGTTTACCATATTGTTTTAATTCAAAGATCACCTTGGCTTCGGCTGCTACATAATTGGCGCGTGGTAAATCGTTAATCGTACCATCAGTCGTTACCACCACCGCAATCGTACTATGATCAACAATGACTTTGCGCGTACCAATTTCCGCCGCTTGATCAAAAGGCATTTCGACATCACTCCACGGCGTTTTTACATTACGAATATGACCGCCATCTTCCAAGCCACTGACGCCATCAATCATGAATCCAACACAATCTATCATACGCACCCGCATTGATGCATCACCCACCTTAATTGCGACCGCGCGGTTTGGAACAAATTTTGGTTGGGTCGTCATAACCGCTGTACCATCAGCCGATTGCGGCAATTCGTCAATCACGCGTTGCTGTTCGTAACTATCTTCGATGTTAGGAATCGCCAATTGCTGCATGAATTTGGTAATAAAAGTGGACTTACCACAACGAACTGGCCCCACTACTCCCAAATAAATGTCCCCATGTGTACGGGTGGCTATATTTTCAAAAACTTGATTGTTCATAGCCATGATTATGAATGGCACAATCAGGTTATAACTTAAAATTTAACAATCTTTAATTAGCTGAATTTTCTGTTGTGGGTGTGGCCGGATTCTCCGTAGGTACTGACGGCGTCTTTTTTTTCAAAATAAATTTATTTTCTTTACCAGTAAACAAACGAACAATGTTTTTACGGTGCGAATACACAATTAATCCAACACAAACACAATACAAAACGATAACGACCGCATTTTTGGGTGCTTCAATACACAAAGATAAAATCGCCCAAGTGATAACACCCAACACAGTTGACAAAGACATAATATGAGTAATCGCCAACAGCGGAATATAAATTGCTGCTACCACTAACATAACCAACGGGTTCAAAACGAAGGATAATCCGATCCAAGTTGCCAAACCTTTACCACCTTTGAAACGATACCAAACTGGGAAGATTGAACCAAAGATCGCACTAATTCCCATTGCCAAAATTACAATGTAGTGACTAACGGTATACCAAGTAAAGTGACCGGTATAAAGACTGACAAATAAATAACCCAAACCAGCAACACTGGCACACTTCAAGCATTCCAAAACCGTGACCAATAAAAACCATTTGAATCCCATTGCGCGGCCAACATTGGTCGCCCCTGCATTGCCAGAACCCACTTTGGATAAATCCACATGGCGAATTTTGGTAACAGTTTTTGCTACATTAAAGCCACCAATCAAATATGCGATTGGACATAATAGTAATAACCACCAATACATTATTCCTTCTCCCTGTTTCTTAATAAGAGTTTAACCGGAGTACCAGAAAAATCAACTGATTTACGCAAAGTATTTTCCAAATAGCGTAAATAAGTGCGACCAACCAAATTTTTGTTATTAACGAACAAGGCAAAGGTCGGCGGCGCTACGGTAACTTGGGTTGCATATAAAAATTTCGGACGACCGGCCGCCTTAAAAGGAGGTGGTGTCATCGCCACAGCGTCCAGAATTATGTCGTTCAATTGACCGGTCGTAATACGGCGTTCGGTATTGGTCAAAACCTTTTCTACCGTAGTCATGACTTCACCAATGCGCTGTCCCGTCAAAGCCGAAATATAAATAGCTTGATAATACGGCATAAACGCTAAATCAACCGCTAGCTTTTTGTTAAATTCCAGTTGCGTGTAACTATCTTTTTCTACGATATCCCATTTGTTAATGATAATCACAGACGGCTTACCTGCTTCGTGGATATAGCCTGCCAAACGCACATCTTGTTCGGTCAATCCTTGGGTCGCGTCCACCACCAACAATACAACATCACTATTTTTAATACTGTGGATCGCGCGCAAAACGCTATAATATTCGACGGTTTCCACTTCAACACTGCGCTTGCGACGAATGCCTGCGGTATCGGTCAAAATGTAAGGTTTGCCGCAATAATTAAACGGACTATCCACCGCATCACGCGTTGTACCCGCGATATCACTGACCATTACCCGCTTTTCGCCTAACAAAGCGTTAACCAAAGAACTTTTACCGGCATTCGGACGCCCAATAATCGCAATGCGTTTCACATTAGCCAAAGGTTGTGGGTGTAATAAATTTTTCGCGCGTAATTTTTGCACCACCGAATCTAACAAATCACCTAATCCCGTCTTTTGTGCGCAAGAAACTGGTAATGGGTCACCAACACCTAATTTGTAAAATTCCGCCAAAGTATTGTCGCGTAAGGTTTGGTTATCCAATTTGTTAACACATAACACTAATGGCTTATTAAAACTGCGTAACAGTTTTACTACTTTCATATCATCGGTGGTTACACCTACCATGCCATCTACCACGAAGACCACGACATCGGCAATGCCAACCGCAATTTCGACCTGTTCTTTAATGTGTGCATTAAAAACACCCTCTTCAAACGAAACCCCGCCCGTATCAACCAAAGAAAAGTTATTACCACACCATTCACAATCGGCGTAGATGCGGTCACGGGTCACCCCTGGTTGATCATCAACAATACTTTTGCCATTTTCCGAAATGGTATTAAACAAAGTGGACTTCCCCACATTCGGGCGTCCCACTAAAGCGACAACTGGAACCTTAGCCAACTTGCACCACCTTTAAGCCTGCATATTGCGCAATGGCATCACTGTATCGGTCAGGATAACCTTTTTTATAATAAATTGTATCAACACCGACCACCGCTAAATTCTTCATGCAAATAATACACGGTTTATGCGTGCAATAAACTGTCGCCCCACTCAAAGCAATCCCATCGCGCGCGGCTTCACAGACACAACGCGTTTCCGCACAAACGGCATTACAAAAACCCGCCGCAGTACCACTGGGGATATGATTAATTTCACGCAAACACCCACCAATGGCAGCACAGTCTGACGCGCCTTCCACTTGTCCGTTAACACCGGAAACCAAAACCTTACCGTCACGCACTATCACACAACCAACATGGTGACGCCCACAATGTGAAGTCTTGGCCAGTTCTTCCGCCATCTGCATATAATCCATCAAACTTAGTATAACCAAAATTTGGGTGGCAGTAAAACGATTGTTACTTAACTTTCTGTGTTATGGTAGCGCACAAGGAGGATTAAATGAAAATTAAACCATTGTTTGACAGAATACTGTGTAAACCTGTCATTGAACGCACCAGCCAAGGTGGTATTTACATACCCACCACTAATGCGGAACGCCATCAAATTATGACGGTGGTCGAAGTTGGCAGTGGCGCCCCCGTCGCGGTGGGCGATAAAATTATTATCAACAAATACGCCGGCGCGGAAATTGCCACCAACAACGAAAAATTATATTTAGTACAAAATTTTGATATTATCGGGGTGATTTATGAATAAAGCACAAAAAGCCTTATACCGTGGCGTAAATAAATTAAATGATATTGTTAAAATTACCATTGGCCCTAATGGTCGGAATGTGATTATTGACCGCGACAATGGCAGTCCGTTAATCACTAACGACGGCGTGACTATTGCCAAGCAGGTTACTTTACCCAACCGTTACGAAAATTTGGGTGCCGATGTCATCAAGCAAGCAAGTTTGAAAACCAACACCGAAGCTGGCGACGGCACGACTTCCGCCATTGTGTTAGCCACCGCAATTATTAACCAAGCCAAACGCGCCCTATTTTGGGGTTATCAACCAACCCAATTAAAAGATGCTTTATTAAATGCTGCCAATAAAGCCCTAGCATTATTACCACAACATGTCCGCCAAATTCACAAATACGAGGATTTACTGCATGTCGCTACCAATAGTTGTGCCAATGCAACTGACGGTGCCATGGTCGCTAAAGCTTTATCTAAAGTCGGTCCCGACGGTTTAATTTCGTTAGAAATGAATCAACTGGGTACCACTACTTTATCTTTTACTAATGGCGTAAAAATTGCTGCACACCTTGCTTCGCCCTACTTAAAGACTCCGGCATTACATAATGTCAAAGTCTTAGTCACGACGGGTACAGTCAAAACTATCCAAGAAATTTTACCCATTTTAGAAGATGCCGTGCAAAATAAAACTCCGCTACTTTTAGTTGCGGACGATTTTGCCCCCGAAGTGATTAACGCATTGGTTCTTAACCGTGCCAAGGCCGGTTTGCAAATTGTTGCTGTGCGTTCTGACGCGTTAACCGATTGTGCCGTAGTGACCGATGCTACTTTGATTTCACCTGCCAATGATTTAATTTTAGCCAACGCCACTACCCAGCATTTGGGTTATGCTAACCAAGTACTCTTTGAAACAGATGCCATGGTAATTTTAAGTGATACATCATCAAGTCCATCTTTTGAGCAACACCTTTATTTACTTAAAGATGAACTCAATGCGACAACCGATGATTACCACCGCACGCGTTTGAAAGAACGCATCGCCAATTTATCTGCGACGGCTGGTCTAATTAGTGTTGGCTGTCCCACTGAAGCCGAAACCATGGAAAAACGCTTACGCATTGAAGATGCAGTCGCTGCTACCAGTAATGCCATGCGCGACGGCGTGGTCATCGGTGGCGGCTTAACCTACTTAAAAATTGCCCAAGAACTTAATTCACAAGCAATTGGCGAACGCATTTTGAAACGCGCTTTACCCGCTATTTACCATCAAATTAGACGCAATTATCATTTTCACCCCCGTGATTGTACCGCCATTGATGCGGCAACGGTTATCAAAAGCGTCATACAAAACGCAACTTCGGCGGCGGCAATTTTAATCACAACGGGTGCCATTATTTCGAACGCGATTTGAAAATCATACCAATTACCAAGCCCGACACAATCGCGACGGCAATTCCCGCGGACATGGCGGTTAAACCGCCCGTAAAGATGCCAATAAAGCCATACTTATCGATATTTTCAAAAGTACCTTTAACTAATCCAGCGCCAAAACCAGTAATTGGTGTGGTTACTCCGGCGCCGGCAAACTGCTTTAATGAATCAAACACCATGCACACTTGCAACAACGCACCTAACACGACAAAAGTGACCAAAATGCGCGCCGGCGTCCAATTAGTTTTCAAAATCAACAATTGCCCCAACGCACAGATAAACCCACCGACTAAAAACGCCCACAAGAATGTCATGCTGTTACCTCCTCAATAACTACGGCGTTAGCAATACCAGGGGTACTTTCCCCTTGAAAAGTGGTAGTAGGTGACAACAGTGCCCCTGTTGCCATGAACAAAACTTTATGGTATTCGCCCTTTTGAAACTTGTCCAGAATAAAACCATTCAAAGTTACCGCACTGCAACCGCAACCTGAACCACCCATATCGACTTTTTGTCGGGCAGCGTAAATCAACTTACCACAATCATAATAATTTTCGCCCAAATCATAACCTTTATCTTTTAGCAAATCACGCAAAGCTTCTTCACCAATTTGTCCTAAGTCGCCTGAGAAAATTGCATCATAGTCAGACGGCTTAGTTTGCGTATTAGCAAAATGACGCGCCAAGGTATCCGCCGCTGCAGGTGCCATTGCCGCCCCCATATTATTAACATCTTTAACTCCGTAATCCACTACCCGTCCAATCGTCCCACAAGTCACAGCTACGCGTGATTTTTTACTGGTCGACAAGAAAGTGGCTCCCGCACCAGTTACGGTCCATTGCGAAGTAGGTGGTCGTTGGTTACCGAATTCCAACGGCGTACGATATTGACGCTCGGCAGTAGCAAAATGCGATCCCGCCACCGCCACCGCGTTTTTAACCACACCAGCATCGACAAAAGTCGCCGCCACTAATAACGATAACGCCATTGTGGAACACGCCCCGTAGACCCCGACATACGGCAAACCGATTTCCCGCATGGCAAAAGATGATGAAACAATTTGGTTTAATAAATCACCAGCAAAAACAATATCAGGTTGTACCCCTGCCGCTTGAATGGCACCCTGAATCGCGGTTACAAAGAACTTGCGTTCCGCGCCTTCGTGGGTTTTTTCGCCGAAATATTCATCTTTGACAATACGGGAAAAAGTATTCCCCAGCGGACCTTCGCTTTCCTTTTTTCCAGCAACTGAATACCAACCGACGATGCGCGGTTGATGCTTAAAGAAAATTGTACTCATATAAATAACCCCACAATGAAATAACCTAGTCCACACAACATGGCAATCGCCACACCGACCACAATTACAGGACCCGCAATTTTGAACATATTGGCGCAGGTACCAAAGATAATACCTTCCTTACGGAATTCCATCGCCGCACTGGTAATACTATTGGAAAATCCAGTAATGGGCACAATGGAACCCCCGCCAGCGAAATAACCAATTTTATCATAAACACCAAGTCCGGTTAAAACCGCTGCCAAGAAAATCAAAGTTGATGATACCAGCGCCCCAATTTGGGTTTGGTCGTAGTTCGGTAGCCACATTTTATATAAAGCATTCAGACTTTCCCCTAATAAACAAATTAAACCACCGACGATAAAAGCGCGTAACAAGGAACTCCAAATTTTACTTTTCGGCGTAATTTTCTTAATATACTCCGCATATTCCGCTCGGTCCATGCCATAATTATTGCCCAATTTAAGTAAACAATACGACTGGTTCGCCTTTTTTCACCATAGTAGCTTGCACCGGAAACGAACCTTTAACCTGTTCTCCCTCGCCATCAACTTCAACGAATAAACCAACATGTTCCAACGCTGCCACCGCGTCGGCTAAGGTTAAATTGCTAACTTTGGGCACCGCCACCAATGCCGAACCCGTACCATTTTCATAGGTAGTATCAAACGGAAATTTTTTATACGCGGTAATTTGCCGGAAAATTTCCCCAACGCATGGTGCTGCCACAATACTGCCGTAATAAACGCCCGTACTCGGTTCATCAACATACAAGTAACACGCATAACGCGGAGTACCCTGTACCGCTAAGAATCCCCAAAAAGAGGAAACATATTTACCCGCCGCGATGTGCCCGTCGGCATACTTTTGCGCGGTACCTGTTTTCCCACCGACTTGATAACCCGGCACCGCAGCTTTTTTACCGCTACCTTGACTGACAACTCCACATAACAAATTACGCAAGGTCGCACTGGTTTGTTCGGAAACAATGCGTTCTTTAACATTGGACGCCAAAACTGTGTCGCCAATTTGATTAACGAAACGCGGAGTGCGCAAAATACCGTTCCCGACCAAAGCGCTCACCGTCGCGATAAATTGAATTGGCGAAACCGCAATGGCTTGTCCAAAACCAATGCGCGCCAAATCCACATCACGCACGCGTGCTTGATTTAACAACAAACCCGACGGCTCACCATAAAAATCGACTCCTGATTTTTGCCCAATGCCGAACTTCTCCAAGTACTGGTAATAGCGTTCGACACCTAACCGTAACGCTAAATCCATAAAAACACAGTTACAAGAATTATTAACCCCTTCGGCCAAAGTTTGGGTACCGTGTCCCTTGGTTTTCCAGCATTTAATGCGTTCCCCTGCGATCGTACGACTACCGGCACAAGTAAATTTATCGTCTAAGCTGACTACCCCCGCTTCTAAAGCGGCCGCCAAAGTAATGGTCTTAAAAGTCGACCCTGGTTCTAACACATTAATAATCGGCGAATTTTTGATTTGGGTTAATAATTTACTCAGATCATCACGCGGTTGATCATTAAGGTCATAATAAGGGGCACTCGCCGAAGCCACTACACCGCCCGTTTGAATGTCGTAAACGATAGCCGCCACGGATTTAGCTTGATGTTCAATGTAAGCCTGGGTAATGACATTTTGTACAATATTTTGTATTCCTGCATCAAGGTTCAAATGTAAATCTTGTCCCGCCACCGACGGAACATAATATTCTAAACCAGCTTGCACTTTAATTCCACGCAAATCACTTTGCGTAGCAATGCGTCCATCTATACCGCGTAAGCAGTCATCATAGTAGGCTTCTAATCCTTCTTGCCCATGATTATCAACACTAACCAGACCCAAGACCTGGGCACCGACACCACCCAGCGGATAATTACGGTCGTAAGTTTGACTTAAATAAACCCCATCAAGTTGGGCTGCCACCAGTTGCATGGCGGTATTTTTATCTACTTGCATTTTAATTAACCATTCACTGACGGTTTTGCTACTGGCTTTTTGTAAAACGCGGTCATAAGACAAATCTAAAAGTGTGGATAAAGTACGCGCGGTTGCTTCCTTATCCTTAACCGCCACCGGTCGTAAATAAACGCTGTATGTTAAACTCGAAGTCGCTAACGCCAAACCATTGGTATCATAAATGGTACCGCGTTCGGCCATTAAAGGTAAATCACGGTACCATTGGTCGGCGGCACGCACTTTGAGTGCTTGCCCCGTTAAAATTTGCAACCAAATTAAGCGCCCACTTAATACTATAACAACCGCCATGGCTACCGCAAAAAAAGCGGTCAAACGCCGCTTTTCACTGGTGATCGTGTAAAGTCGCATACTTATCTGTATGAATAATTTTAGTTAAATAGACGACTTAATGAATGGCATAGCCAATCAAAAAACGAACTATCCACCTGCGCTACAGTTGGTTCCGTGTAAGTACTGGGAGCTTTCATCACATATTGAACCTGTTGCGTACCGGTGCCACCGTTGGCATGATTAACAGCCCGTGCTTCTTCCAAACTGGCTTGACCATTGGCCAAGGATTTTTCCAGAGTAGTTGATTCTTGCACTAAGGCGTTAACTTCCGCAGACATGGTTACCAAACTGACAATGTTTACAATCAACAGAACTGTCATCAACACAAAAATTGAGGCCACCACGCCAATCGCAGCCAGCGTTGATTTTTTGAATTTTACTACATACTGAGTACCTTCTTCCAGTTCATGGTCTAATGGACTTTCCACCACGGTAACCGTTTGTGGGGCTTCTGCTACCGTAGTAACAGGTGTTTGTACCGCGACCGTAGTCGGGGCAACCGGCGAAGTAAGATATTCGCTACTATCAATATACGGACGCACAACCTGTGGTTCGGCTTCCGTTGTTACTTCTTCATAGGTTTCATACGGACGCAACGCGGTCGTGTCAACTACCTTAGGGCGCGCCGGCATCGCGGCGGGTTCATGATAATGCGCAAATGATGGACGCACTGGTTCATGCTTTTGTACTACCTGTTCAGGGGCTGGCGCCGTCATAATGGGTGTTGTTTGTGGTTCACGAGCAAACAAAATCGCCGCTGCCTCTTCCTTAGCAGAAACGATTCCCGGACTTTCAACTGCTGTTGCCATGCCCCTCCTACAACTTACAAACCACACGCAGTTTAGCGGAGGCACTGCGCGGGTTAGACTTTGTCTCTTCTATTGTCGGACAAATTGGTTTCTTTGTCAACAATTTTACCGTTGCTCGATGTCCACAAATACACTGCGGAATTTTAGGTGGACACAAACAATCGGTGGCTTCCCGCTTAAAAGTTTGTTTAACGATCCGATCCTCCAAACTATGAAAGCTGATGACCGCTAAGCGACCATTGGGCTTTAACATTTTAATGGCGCCGTCTAAGAATTTTTCAATACTTTCCAGTTCTTGGTTTACCTCAATGCGAATCGCTTGGAAAGTGCGTTTGGCTGGGTGACCACCCGTTTTGCCATAACCAGCTGGAACTGCCTGTTTAATTACATCGACTAAATGTCCCGTACTCCGAATGGGACGCGCCGCGACAATCGCCGCCGCAATCCGACGCGCGTAACGCTCTTCCCCGTACTGCCAAATAATATCAGCCAAACGACCTTCTGGATAACCATTAACCACTGTATCCGCAGTCTTGGTGGCATCGGTATCCATGCGCATATCCAAGGGCGCATCTTGGGTGTACGAAAAACCCCGTTCTGGCGTATCAATTTGATAAGACGAAACTCCGAAGTCCGCTAGGATGGCGTCCACCCCATCAATGCCCATGCTGGGTAAGACATCGGCGATATCGCGAAAGTTACATTTTACTAAACGGACAGCGACCTGTGGTGCTGTCGCCAAAACTTGGGCACTAAACTGCAAAGCGGTAGTATCCCGGTCTAAACCGACCAAGGTACCACCGCTAATGTGTTTAACTATTTCACGACTGTGACCCGCACCACCTAAGGTGGCATCAACCACAACCATGTTTTTTTTCAAATTCAAAGCTGTTAAGCATTCGTGTAGTAAAACTGGTATGTGTTGGAAATTAAGCGTGCTTGGATCAATCATATCCCCATTTATCATTGACCCAAGCCTCCCTTAATGCCTTAATTGTATACCTTGCTACGATATGACGCAACTTTTTTATAACTATCAGCGCGAATGTCGGTATCCAACGCTGCCAACAACTGTGCAGTGCGTTTATCGACTGTCTTAGGCATTTCCACGAAAATCTTAACGATTAAATCACCCGTTCCTAAAGCGCGCAACTTTTTCACACCTTTACCACGAATACGACGCAAAGTGCCACTCTGGGTATTCGGCGGGATTTCTAAATCCATATAACCACCGACTACGGGAATTTTTACTTTGGTACCCAAAATAGCTTGGGTAAAGGTAATGGGTAATTCCATGTACAAATCAAAATCTTCACGCATCAAGATCGGGTGTTTAGCAACATGCATGCGAATTTGCAAATCGCCCGAAATACCGGTGGCACCTTCCGCCATATTACCTTCCCCACTAATGGTTAAAGTTTGACCGTCATCAATTCCCGCTGGAATATTAATGGTTGATGAAACCTGTTTTTTAAAACTACCTTTACCACCACAAGTACGACACTTATCAGTAATGACTTTACCCGAACCATGACAGACCGGACAAGTTGCTGTGTTTTCAATCACAATACCACCCAAGCGTTGCGCTTGTTTTACCTGTCCTGCGCCGTGACAGTAGCTGCAAGTTTGTAAACAGCTGTCGTCTTTGGCACCTGTACCATGGCAATCGGGACAGCGTTCATTACGGTTAAAGATGATATTTTTGGTAGTGCCATTACAACTTTCTTCAAAGGTAATGTCACAATCAATAATGATATCGCTGCCGCGACTAGTGCGAGAACGCGCACGACGACCAAAAATTCCGTCCAAACCACCTTGGTCAAAGATATTTTCAAAAATATCGCTAAAACCACCAAAACCGCTAAAATCAAATCCTCCGAAGCCCGCGCCACCAGTACCGCCCCCGAAACTGGGACCTTCTGCCGAACCGAAGCGGTCAAAGTTGGCTTTCTTTTGCGGGTCACTTAAAATTTCGTAAGCCGTGTTAATTTCTTTGAATTTTTCTTCGGCTGCCTTATTATTTGGGTTAGCATCAGGGTGATATTTTTTTGCTAAACGACGATATGCCGACTTAATTTCGTCGGCACTCGCGTTTTTGCTTACTCCTAATGATTCGTATGGATTAGTCATTATTTGTTGTCATGCACTTCGCTAGAATCTGCGTTGGCTGCTCCTTCCGTGTTTGCACTTTGATTTTGTTGGTACAATTTCATTACGACCGCTTGTGTCGCTTGGGTAAATTCACCCATTTTCTTTTTAATGCTTTCGGCATCATTATCATCGGCGATGTCTTTTTTGAATTTTTCCGTAGCGTCGGTTAAAACTTTCTTATCTTCTTCGCTGAGTTTTTCGCCATTTTCGCGTACCAATTTCTCAATACCTAAAATCGCACCGTCGGCCATGTTCTTGGCATCAACCACTTCCTTGCGTTTTTGATCTTCCGCAGCGTTGGCTTCTGCTTCTTTAATGGCCTTGTCAATATCTTCCTTACTCATGTTCGTGCTGCTGGTAATCGTAATTGATTGTGATTTGTTGGTACCAAGGTCTTTTGCCGAAACTGAAACGATACCATTTGCATCAATATCGAAAGTAACTTCAATTTGTGGAACACCACGCGGTGCCGGTGGAATGTCGGTCAGCATAAAGCGTCCCAAAGTTTTGTTATCCGCGGCAAATTCGCGTTCACCTTGCAAGACATGAATATCAACACCCGGTTGGTTATCCGCTGCAGTCGAGAAGATTTGACTCTTTTTGGTCGGAATTGTTGTATTGCGTTCAATTAATTTCGTGCAAACACCGCCCAGAGTTTCAATACCCAAAGACAATGGTGTTACATCAAGCAACAGGACATCTTTCACATTACCGGTCAAAACACCACCCTGAATTGCAGCACCGATAGCCACACATTCGTCGGGGTTAACACCTTTAAATGGTTCTTTACCAGTTTTTTGTTTCAAAGCAGCCACAACCGCCGGAATACGGGTTGAACCACCAACCAAGATAACCTTCGCAATATCACTGAAACTTAATTTCGCATCTTTCATACAAGCATCAACACATTTCATCGAACGGTCAATCAAGTCTTTGGTCATGTCGTCGAATTTAGCACGGCTCAAATCAAATTCCAAGTGTTTGGGTCCATTAGCATCGGCGGTAATATACGCTTCACTAATCGTGGTCTTGGTCATACCACTCAAATCAATCTTGGCTTTTTCGGCTGCTTGTTTCAAGCGTTGCATAGCCATTTTATCTTTACTCAAATCAATACCGTTCTTAGCTTTGAAATCTTCCACTAACAAATTAATAATGCGTTGGTCGAAATCATCACCACCCAAATGGGTATCACCATTGGTCGCCAATACCTCAAAGACACCGTCGGCCAAATCCAAGATAGAAACATCAAAGGTACCACCACCCAAGTCATAGACCAAGATTTTTTCGCTCTTGTCGCCATCTTTATCCAAACCATAGGCCAAAGCCGCGGCGGTTGGTTCGTTAATAATACGCATAACTTCCAAGCCCGCAATCTTACCCGCATCTTTGGTAGCTTGGCGTTGGCTATCGTTAAAGTATGCCGGAACGGTAATGACCGCCTTGGTAACTTTTGCGCCTAAGTACGCTTCGGCATCATTTTTTAATTTGGTCAAAATCATCGCCGAAATTTCTTGGGGAGTATATTTTTTACCACCCATAGAAACTTTTTCTGCGGTACCCATTTTACGCTTAATTGAAATAATTGTATCTTCCGCATTAGAAACCGCTTGGCGTTTGGCGACTTGACCGACAATACGCTCGCCCGCTTTGGTTACACCAACCACGGACGGAGTGGTACGGCCACCCTCACTGTTGGCAATGACCACTGGTTCACTGCCTTCGATAACTGAGACACAACTGTTTGTTGTTCCCAAGTCAATCCCAATAATTTTGTTTGTTGTTTGCATTTTTTTACTCCTTTTTATTTTTATGTTTGTTAGCAATATTTTTTAATCGTATTTTGCATAGATACTATGCGCCAGATACTTTGACCATAGCGGGTCGCAAAACATGTCCGTGGAAGGTAAAGCCTTTTTGCCATTCTTCTAAAACTTGGTCAGGGGCTACACCGTCCACCTTTTCTACCGCCACCGCATTATGCAGTTTAGGGTCAAAAGGTTGGTCTTGGGTTGGAATCGGTTCGATACCTAACTTTTCGAACAGGTCGTCCAACTTCTTGCGAATGATTTCAAACCCTGCGAGATCGGCTGGATCAGCAATTTTCTTACCGGCTTCCACCACCCCGTCATAAATTGGTAACAACAAATTGATGACATAGGTTTGTCCGTCTTGGAACGAAGCCGCGACCGCGTTTTGATTACGGCGCTTGTAATTTTCAAATTCGGCTTTTTGATATTTTGCTAAATCCAAATTAGCTTTGGCTTTCGCTTCCAAGTCCGCAATCAATTTTTCAGTTTCCGACAATTGGTCTTTCTCTTTGGTGGGTTGCGCAGCGGTTTTCGCGTGGGCAGTACCATTATTTTTTTCCTTCATCTTTTTTACCTCCTGTCAATAATCGTTGTTCTTTGGTTTGCGACAACAACGCATACAAGGCAATGATTAACTGTTTATAGTCAATGCGATCTGGACCGACCAAACCGATGCTAGCCACATTTTCACCGCAAATGTTATAGTTGAATTTAATAATTGAACTATCGGCCAATAGCTTATCGTCAATTTCCGCACCAATTACCACGGTATCGTCGGCATCCAAAGCTTTGCTCATCGTTGCATCGTCGCTAACGGCCTTACTAATTTGGCGCACGCGTTCAATGTTGTTGTATTCGGGAATCTCCAACAACTTAATCGTATTCAAATTACGGTTAATGTTAGTTTCGATGAACCTTTCTAGTTGTTTGCTGATACCCTGGCACAGTTCGTCAAAGAACGCTAATTCTTGGCTGATGGTTTTAGCGATATTGGATAAGTTTTCCAACATTTCACGCAAAGTCAAACCACGCACTTTGGTATTCAAAGCCGCGCTGGCGTCTTCGGCTTGTTTATCCGTTAACGGCGCACTGGTATGCAAAGTGCCATTCAAACTGCCCGCACTGGTCTTAATCAAAATCATAGTATCGCCTTCCACCAAAGGAACCAAAGTAACATTCACAATGTGTAAAGTAGCAAATTTGGTTTTGACCACCACCGGGAAGTTGAATGCGGCTGAAATCTTTTCGGTTAGATCCGCCACAATGTTAGGCAAACTTTGTAAGCGCTCAGAAACCGTATTCGCCGCAAAAGATAATTCGCCGGCTTTGATGTTCATTTCGCCCAAAATTTGATTGACATAAGCGCGATAACCCATGGTTGTTGGCACACGACCACCACTGGTATGCACTTGACGCAAATAACCCATTTGTTCCAAAGTCTTCAAGTCATTACGAATCGTTGCTGATGATTTAGCGAAGTCGCCACGACTGGCCAAAGTACCCGACGCGATCGGGGTCGCATTACGGATATACTCTTCTACACTAACCATTAGCAAGTTATCTAACCTGTCTGACAATTTTGCCATTTGCTAGCACCCACCTCCTTGTACTGCTAATATTATATGCAAAAATTAGCATTGTCAACCCTTTTTTGCTAATTTTTTTTAATTAAGAAGTACGATTAGGTTAGTACAGTCCCCATTCGGCCAATTTTTCAAAGCCGCCGATTTTTTGTACATAAGCACGGGCAATGTCCACAATTTCCGCGTAAGGTTTACCGTCAACCACAGTGTCGCCAATAGCGCAGGATAATTCCACCGGTTTACCGGTTTTTTGGGCCTGTAAGAAAGCGTAAATATTAATACTAACATCAGCTTTGGAAAGGTCTTTACCTTGTAAGCCACCGCCAGTGACACTGTGTCCCATGTCACTACCTAACTTGCGGTTGGTAGCCCCTGTATCCACATCGGTGCCACCCGTCCAATCGCCCAGCGGATTAACCACCACTTTGTAACCTGCTTTGGTGTAGGTTTGTTTTAACGCGGCACTGTCGGCATTACTTTGGCAGATGATCAGTTTTTTACCGTCTAAAACATATTTACCATCATAAGGGTATTTTTCATAAATTTCATGGGCAATTTGGGACAAGGTTTTTTCTTCCTTTGTTAAAGGGATACCCTTAAAGATACCATTATCACCGCAGCGCAAACCTTCACTTTGATTTTGGGCTAAATATGGATCTTGCGGTACTACTTTTAATTTAACTTTCAAATTTCCCGCAATGCGACGCACAATCGCAACTACGGCTTTACGGCGCAATTTTATACTGGTTTCCACTATAATGGTACAGATACCATGCCCTGCCAAAACTTCGACCGCAATGCGGGGGGCAGTCTGCTGTTGGTACGCTAAATCGACCAACGCCCCAGCGATACAATCCGCAATTTTGTCCGGATGAGCCGGATTAACTTTTTCAATCATTTGTAATAAATCCTTTTAATTCGGGATTTTAATCCAACCGTAATGGTCGGGGTGGCGGGAATTGAACCCACTGCCTCTTGCACCCGAAACAAGCGCGATACCGATTCGCTACACCCCGGTACCTATAACTTAGCACAAATCAATTGACGAAGCAATAACTTTATGGAAAACTGGGGAATATTTCTAGTTTCAGTTTTTTTGGGGGGATAACAAATGAAACACTGGTGGAAAACCTTAATTATGGGCTCAGTTTGCTGTTTAACCGCGACCCTGTTTGTGGCTTGCGGACCCAAACTTAGCGCAACAACTAACGACGAAAACGCAGCCAAATCAAGCAGCAAACAAATCAGTGAGCCGATTGAAATTCCCACGATCAAGGAGCCAAATAAACAACCAACTATAAACATTCAACAACCTACGATTAACCATATTCATGAACACCAATATAGTGATTGGGAAATTACAGAACCAGCAACTTGTACCAAACAGGGACGAAAGACCAGACGCTGTGCTTGTGGAGATACCGAAGAACAAACCTTACCCGCCACTGATCATCATCATGTCTGTGTGGAAGAAGTTGATCCAACCTGTACGGAAAATGGTTACCGGGTTTTCCATTGTCCCGATTGCAGCGACACTTATCAGAAACCGACCACAGAAGCTTATGGGCATAAAATAGAAGAATATGTAATTACACCACCGACTTGCAACACAGCGGGACGAGCGGTTAAGCACTGTACCCGCTGCGATCAGGATATTGAAGAGGTCGTAATTCAACCCACTGGTAAGCATGAATACATGCCGGTTACAATTCAAGCACCAACTTGTAACCAAACCGGTACAATCATTTATCGTTGTCACTGTGGCGCTGTTGAACCCGACCATGAAACTGTTATTCCAACTACTAATCACCAATATAATCCGCATACCCACCTTTGCCATTGCGGGGCGCAACAACCACCACTGGAAAACTTGCAAGGTTCCTATTGGCGCTCCAATGATAATAAATTTGTGATTTTATTTGAAACTTGCGTGGCAATCAGTGATCAACAATTTACCGGACAATATACCAGTTATAAATACAATCAAGATACCGGTATCGGTGCATCAAATACCGAATACTACGCGGGAACTTACACACTTACATTTAGTAATTTTGCACAACCTAGCATTCATTTTGATAATACAGCCAATAACGCATACAACCTTCAAGACTATAACACCTTAACTTATAGCGAAATTGATTATGCCGATACAATCACATACCAACTAACGGGGATTTTGTTCAAGACAACCAAGAATTACACTTTAACTTTCATAGGATATGAGGTACAATAGCTTGATGAACATAAAACAAATTCTGGAACAACGCTTACAACAGATTGAGCCGACCGCTGCCCTATCCGTCAGCGAGAAGGCGGATTTTCAATGCAACACGGCTTTTGCTATTGCTAAACAAGCACACCAAAACCCCGTAGTCATTGCAAACCGTATCGCCGAACAGTGGAACCAAGCAGCGGGCGACCTCGCGATAGCTACCGCCGTCAACGGTTTCATTAATTTCATGGTTACGGAACCACAGTTGCAAGCCGTGGCGGAATTTGTGACCACAAAACGCCAATTACCTTTGGCAACACAAAAACCACGCACCGTATTTTTTGATTATGGTGGCGCCAATGTCGCCAAAGAATTACACATTGGTCATTTACGCTCCCCCATCATTGGCGAAGCTTTGAAACGCGTTTTTCAAGCCTTTGGTCATCATACCATTGCCGGGGCATACTTGGGCGACTGGGGTTTACAGATGGGCTTAGTGATTGCTTCGATTATTGAACAAGGACTTGATGTCAACCAAGTAACCTTACCCATGCTGGGCGAAATCTACCCCGCGGCCTCTAAGCGTAAAAATACTGATCAAGAATTTTATGAACGCGCCGCCACCATTACCGCTAAACTGCAAAACATGGAAGAACCATATTATGGTATGTGGCAAGTTTTACGGACTTTATCGGTCAACCAAATTCAAAAAAATTATCATAAGCTAAATTGTACTTTTGACCTTTACGACGGCGAAAGTTCTTATCAACCCAATGTCAAAACGGTGCTGAATATTTTACAAGACAAAAACTTGGTAGAAAAATCACAAGGTGCTTTAATCGTCAATGTGGCACAGCCCACCGACCAAAAACCCATGCCCCCCGTCATCGTACAAAAACAAAACGGTGGTGATTTGTACGCGACTTCGGACATCGCGGCAATTTATACCCGTTATCAACAATACCACCCCGACCAATTTGTTTATTTTACCGACGCGCGTCAAAAATTACATTTTGAACAAATTTTCCGTGTAGCGCGTTTGGCGGAATTGGTACCTACCACAACTACACTGACACACATTGGTTACGGAACAATTAACGGCAAAGACGGTAAACCGTTCAAAACCCGTGATGGTGGTACCATTAAGTTAGAAGATATTTTGGATACAGTCGCCGGCGCAACAACGGAATTTGCGGTCGGGCTTGCCGCGGTAAAATTTGCTGACTTAATAAACCAAGTTCACAAAGACTATATTTTTGATTTACAAAAATGTATGTCGTTCGAAGGCAAAACCGGACCTTATATTCTATATACAATTGTGCGCATTAATGCAATTTTCAGTAAAGCTGGGACTTTTCAATGTAACTTCGCGAATCTGGCACCACACATGACCGATTCAATTCGTAAAATCATCATCAGTGTGGTTAAATTGGCCGAAGCCTATCATGTCGCATTGAGTACTTTATCTTTAAACGCAATTGCCGACGCAATTTATAATCTAGCCAACGCATTTACTACTTTTTATACCGAACAAAATATTTTGCGGGAAACCGATACTACTAAAAAAGAATTATACTTATCGGTCGCCCAATTAACTAAAACAGCTCTGGAAATCGGGCTGCATACCTTGGCAATTGATACGGTCGAAAAAATGTAATTATTATTTTAGGAAATCTTTAAATTCGCTGGTAACAAAAGTCAACGGGTGTTCGGCTTTGTATTCATTTAATTTTTCTTCACGATAGCGGGAATAATTACGACTGCTGTTATCAATTAAAGTATCAAACAAAGTGCGTTTGCCATACGAAGTTAAGCTGGTAAACAAAATTTTATCATAATCTTGTTCCGTACCAGCCGTGGCTGTAAACACAAAATCGCTAACATCACGGGTATACATAATAATATGTGCACCATATTCTGACCAAACTAATTTAGAAATCGCACCTTTTTCAGCATCATTATATAATTTCAAACTGGCGGTGGTAAATGATTCTACCATCTGATTATTGTCTTTGTTAACACTCATTAAATATTCATATTGCGGTTTGGAACTCGAATTCAATTGTTCCAAATTTTGCATACCCGGGTCAGAATTATATTGATTAATAAATTGACGAAAAAGATTATATTTTTCTTGGGTGGAACCGGCTTTATCCAAAGCAGTTTTTACTTCACCATAAATTTTATCCGCGGATACCCCCTGACTGGCGGTAGCAGCGTAAAGTTTATTCAAATCATTTTGCGCATTATAAGCAGGATTTTTGGAGGATTCGTTTTGAATGCGTTGATACTCGGCTTTTTGTTCTTCGGTGAAGCCAATCAAAATATGACTTACCGTGAATAAATTATTCGCCACCGCTTGCGGAATATAATAAACATCAGCTAAGCCAGATTTAACCAAATTAGCTTCTAAATCGCTGGTGGGGAAATTATCATATTGGGCAATCGCATTATCTACCGCGTAACGATATGTGCGCATAGCGTCCTTCGCGCGATTGGTGGCAATATCACGACCGCAACCGAAATACTTTGGTAATTCTGCCCTGCGTCCGGAGTCAATCCCATTAATCATCTCACACCATACTTCAAAGTCGGTTTCAGTTTTGCCGCGTTGTAAATATTCGTCCCAAGCGTTTTGATAGGCTTGGGCGCGTGCGGTTTCATCGGCAATATTCAAAGTAAAGAAACCTAAATCGTACGCGGTATTCAAACGACTGGTCAAAATTGAAGTACGGTTAGCTTTAACCATGCGGTCAATTTCACGGTTCAAAACAGCGCGTTCAGCCTTAGACAAATATTTAAAATATTCACTCTTGGGCTCAGCTTCATCAGCAGCTTGTAAATAATCGCGGGCGGGGGCTTTCAATTTGGTAAAACCATTTTCGATTGATTGTAAGTTACGCACAATTTTAGAAATTGCTTGTCGCATACTTTTCAATGACGCTACCCCGATTGACTGCGGAATATAGTACTGATACGCTGCGGATTGCAACAGACCATTACCATCTTCATCAGCATAGTTTGCCAAGTTCAAAGTATAAATGCGTTCATCGCCTTCTTGGGTTACCACAATTGTGGGTGTATACGGTTTGTCAACTTCGGTGTCTGCGCTTGTTGTGTCACTATCCGCATCCTTATCTTCCAGGTTCAAAGCTTCATAAACATAAGCACGAATTGTTTGGTCCATAGACGCATAGGCTTGTTTCAAAGCCAACGCTTCTTCGGTATCACGCAACTCGCCAAATTGTTCAATGGAGCGTTGTTCCATAATTTTATCGTTCAATAAGCCTTCGGAAATATATTTTAACAATTCGTCCGTCGAGGAATAATAACTGGCATATTGATAACCCCATTGAGAGTACGCGTGATACAGTTCCTGACGCGAAACCGCAAGGTCAGCATTTGCGGTAGTCAGAATTTTACTATCGGCACTGTATTTTTTATCCAAATCAGTGGTAAATAAAGAGCAAGCCGAAAAACTGACTGCTACCACCAGTAATAAAGCTATCGTTGCTAATCTTGTCCCAATTTTACGCATAAGTATTTATAATTATAAACCATATCTGCCAAAAGTTACAATACAATTTTTGGCGATGATTATAAACCCATGCCCATTTCTTCGGCGGCTGCTTGGCGAATTTCTGCACGGTTCTGTTCAACGGCCCGACGGTCGTCCACGATATCTTTGGCTTTTGTATATTGTTCGTACTGTGCTTTCAGTGCATTTTGTTGCAAATCTTCAACTACGAACTTATTAATTTCGGCAAATTTATCCACTGCGTTCATGGCCGCAATCGCCATAGCATCAACATCGCGTCCATTAGGGAAACATAAATCATAAAACATTTTACCAACACCATTAGCTTTACTGAAAAAGCGGTTGGTCATTTGGTCTAAATCTTGCTCCGATAAGGTACCCGCCTTTACATAACTTTCCACATGAAAAAATTGTTGTGCCATTTGGCGTTTGGCAGTTTCCTTTTCACCGACCACACCATCTTTGGCGGCTTCGTTAAACATGTAAATTGAATCCGCCATTAGTTCATTAGCTTGTCTGGCTTTATCCGCCTTAATGCTATTAAGAATCAATTTATTATTTTGGTTTTCCGCTTCCGCCAAAATATATTCCTCTAATTGATCGTAATAAGCTTGGTTTTGGTAGTCAGGTGACTGCTGATCAGGCATTTTATTGGCTAAAACAGTTTCGCCACGCCTAATACGGTCTTTTAAATAAGCAATATATGCTTGACGGAATTCTGCTCTTTCGATGTCTAATTTTTCCGAACCAGAGTTTATGGGAGCAGTAAACGACGCAATTGACATTTTATCATTTAAGATACGCGCCTTAGTCTTGGCATAGAAATTACGCGCCACATCAACGGCGGATTCAAGTTGTGCTTCATCTTTGGCAAAGTCGGTTTGCACCGGATCTTTAAGTTCTTGGTCAGTTTGTTTTTCGATTGCTTGTGACTGGTTAACTTTATTGTTGGAAGAGAAAGAATATCCCGTTGCCCTATTAATATAAGCCTGGCTGAAACCAATCGCTTGAACGGGTTTAAAAATACGCGAAACAATTTTATCAATTTTATTATACAGGGGTTGTAAACCACGCCAAGGTCCCTTTTTACCGGCTTTTAATTTTTCAACAGTTTTGGATTCGATGACGGAACCAGGAATGGTTTGCGCCTTAATGTGTTTATTACCTTGTACACCCAAGACATGATCAATTTGACTCTCTGCTTTCGATTCGTAAAGTGCTGGGTCTTGCGTCGCTTGGTCTTTTTGTTCTTCCAAACGGGTTTGACAGAAAGTCGTGATTTGCGTTTCTTCGTCACTAGCCGCAGCTAAAATATCGCCAACCCTTAACTCAGTTTCAAGATTTTTATCATTCCATGTTTGCATGGTAAATGCACAGCGTTTTTCACAGTAGGCTAAACTTTTTTGCAATAAATTATGATTGGCCCTAATTTGTTGCCAAACTTTTTTATCGTCCATGACTTTCTTATTACAGATACTGTCACTACCTAAATAGGCATTAGCCCACGCGCGAATTTGCTTATCTTTACGCGTAAAAAGGAAAACCTCGTATTCCTCGTTAAGTTGTTGATCTTTTTGATCTTTTTTCCATGTGTTAAAGGCATTTTGGTCAAAATTAGGTTGATGGGCACACATGTCTTCAAATTCAGCGTATAAAGCATCAGTCCAAAGATCTTTGGCCTCTTGTTTCGCCGCACTGTCTAATTTTTGTTCGTTAACACCTTTTAACATGGCAGTAATAACGGTATCAACAACACCGTCCATTAAAGCATCAGTGTTGGTCTCAAAACTAGCCCCTTGTTGGATTGATGGAATATTACCATGTTGGTCCACACCCGCTGCGGTTAAACTGCGTAATAAATCATTACATTTAGTATCATCAACCCCTAAACCGGTCAAAATTTTTCGCACAGTTTGTCGTCCGATAACGGTTTTTTGTTTAATATTATCTTGTTTATTGACATCATTTTGGTATTGTTGCATAATTGCCGATTTAATAGCTTTACGCAACTTCAAGCTGGTGGTTTGCGGATTTTCCAAGAATTGCAAAATTTCCGATTCTTTCATTTCCGGAAAGCTAATTAGATTGCCAGACCTAACGCCAGTGTCATGACGCAGTCCCAGACTCTTTAACGCGTGAACAAAATATTGTTTCACATTTTCCGATTGAATAGTTAAATTTTGCATACTTAATTATAACAAGCACACACATTTTTAGCAATATCAATTTGACTTTTTTTCAACAAAAATTGCATACTAAATTATGTTAAACAAAATTAAAACTCCGAAAGATTTAAAAAAAATCTCCGAGACCGAATTACCGCAACTTTGCGACGAAATTCGTCAAACTTTAATCCAAAAAATCAGCGTCACGGGCGGACACTTAGGTCCCAATCTCGGTGTAGTTGAATTAACGACCGCCCTGCATTATGTTTTTAATGCGCCCGTAGATAAAATTGTTTTTGATGTTTCCCACCAAATTTATGTACATAAAATGCTAACTGGGCGCGCCCGTGCCTTCACTGATCCCAAACATTATCACGATGTAAACGGTTTTTCTAACCCGAATGAAAGTCCGTACGACTTGTTTACCTTAGGCCACACTTCAACCGCGTTATCGCTGGCCTGTGGTTTAGCCAAAGCCCGCGACTTACAAAAACAAAAACACCATGTGGTAGCCATCATCGGCGACGGGTCGCTATCGGGTGGACAAGCTTACGAGGCCTTAAACAACATTGCTGAACAAGGTGGTAATATCATCGTAATTGTCAATGATAATGAAATGTCGATTGCCGAAAACCACGGCGGTTATTACCGTAACTTGGCACAATTACGCGCCAGTAACGGACAAGCGGAAAACAATTTTTTCCGCGCGCTAGGTTTGGATTACATTTACGAACCTAACGGCAATGATGTCCATGCCTTAGTTAATACCTTAACCAAAGTTAAAGACTGCACCACTCCAACCGTAGTTCATGTACACACAGTCAAAGGTTTTGGTTACGAACCCGCCATGCGCAACCCCGAAGCTTTCCATTTTACCGCTCCCTTTGATTTAACAACTGGGCAAACTAACCCGAACAACAGTGTTAATTATGTGCAAATTACCAGCGAATACCTCACCGCACACATGCGACAAGACCGCTGTTTATTAACGGTTACTGCCGGTACCCCGCAAGCAATTGGTTTCAACGCCTCCGCCCGTCAACAAGTCCAACCACAATTCGTTGATGTGGGAATTGCCGAAGAACACGCCGTTGCTTTTATTGCTGGTGCCGCTAAGGGGGGTGCACACCCGATTTTCGGGGTACAAGGTTCATTCTTACAACGCAGTTTTGACCAATTACACCAAGATTTATCTTTGGACCATAACCCAGCGACCTTATTACTTTTCGGTGATCACGCCCACGGCATGGGTGGAGCTACCCATAATGGTTTTTATGATATTGTTGAATTAGGCAACATTCCGAACTTAATTTATTTAGCACCCATTAGCAAACAAAGTTATTTACAAATGCTTGAATGGTCCATTGCACAAAACGCACATAGCGTGGCAATTCGGGTTCCCGATGCGGTTATAGATGACCCACTGCCCATAAAAAAATTCACAATCAATGCGCGCATCATCAGCCAGGGTGCACAGGTTGCCATTATTGCCGTAGGTTCGGCCTTCCCGTTGGCACAAAAGGTAGTTAGTGAACTACAAAACAAAGGTCTTAACCCCACCTTAGTTGATCCAGTTTGCGTTTCGCAATTGGACGAAAAATTACTTACCGCCATCGCCAAAAATCACCAATTGGTAATCACCATAGAAGAAGGGGCTTTACAAGGTGGTTTTGGACAAAAAGTTGCCGCTTATTATGGTGACACTAACATCAAAGTGCATAACTTTGGTTTCAGCAAAGGTTTAACCCAAGACTTTATCCCAGCTGACTTATTAAAACAAAACGGCTTAACGGTTGCCAATATTACCAAATATGTTTTAACCCACTGTTAATTTAGATATTTTCAAGGTCAGCATGATTTTCCTGTGTTACCAAACGACCGAGCATACACTTATGTAAACGCGGACGCGTGGGGGGAAAAGTGTCAATATTCTTTGCCGCCTGCACTTCTTCGGTATTTTCAGAATCATGCATTTGCATGTAAATTTGGAAATCACCATCACCCCAAGTCAATGGTATACCGGCCGCTTTGGCCTGATTGATCACTTCCAGCGGGGTCATGTCCATAGCTTCCAGCGTGGTCGCCTTTTTAACTTGAGCAATTTTCTGTTTTTTGTCGGCAATTTTTTGCACAAGCTTATTTTTAGTAATCAATTTATTGGCTTTGTTTTCTGCTATCTCATAGCGGTCATTTAGTTCATTTTCACTTTGAGGACAATTTTGCAGAACTTCCAAATTGGCTTTATATGCCAAAAAATCTTTTCGCTTAGTTAAGCGTTCCCAGAACGGGTGTTTTCCCTTTTGGTATACTTCGACGGCATTATGTGCATAGCGAATTGCATTTAATTGGCCACGAATGGCATTCATTTCGTCAAACATGCTGGCGTATTCCATTTCTAATTGTTCAAGTTCTTGGTTTAATGTTTTTAGTTTCAAGCACCGGGCTTCTTCAATCATAATAGCAGT
This sequence comes from Clostridia bacterium, assembly GCA_017619495.1. Lineage (GTDB taxonomy): Bacteria > Bacillota > Clostridia > Christensenellales > UBA1242 > RGIG8050. Next base: position 112,333 of record JAFZSF010000024.1, read on the forward strand.
GATTATAGCACGACAAATCACACTTGTAAATAGATTAAAGACTACGCTCAGTTTCCACCGTACGCGCCCGCACTATATGCTTAACCATCAACTGCGTTAAATAGTCACTCAGCGACATGTTATTACGCATAGCTTTACTCTCTTCAATAGGACGATCCATTTGGGTTTGTAAAGCAATTTGTTCCGTCTTTGACAACGCCATACCGGCGCGTTGCATTTTTTCCGCTAAAACTTCAATGTTATGGTGATTGGCAACAATTCCCGCGGACATTTGGGATTTAGCAATATCAAAACCGACATGTTTTAATTGTGGTTGTAAATGTTCTAAATCGGCTGCTGAATGTACCAAATCATTTTCAACCAACATCTTAACCAATGCAATCGTTTTATTGGTGCCAATTTTAAAATCCTCGTCTTGATAATCGGGCGAATCTGTATGCTGAATTACCGGTAATTTTTCACGCTCCGCAATGCGGTAAAATTGTTGTTCACTTTCCCAATTACTCCAACCCCACATACCAACACTTTCTGCTCGGTAGCCCAGTTGCGACAAAAATGGCGCTGCTAAACCTTGGGCATTTTCGCCTTTGTAACCTAACACATGCACATGCGGATTTAACTCTTGGACAGTTTCGACTTCGTCGATTGGACACAAAATCCAAGCGTTCTTGGTTAAATCCACCCCACCCCGCGTAAAAGTATCATTAGGTTCTAATGAACCAATTTTTTCGTTAGCAATTTCTGCACATGGCTGCAAGACCGTATAATGACACTGGTCCCAGTTACCAAACACGTGGGAAGATACCTCGTCGTTCATGGATAAATGTACTGTATCGCGTTCTAATAAATAACTGTATTCGTATTCTTTGCCGTCAAGCGTTACCTTTTCCGTGCGTTCCACATTAGCCTCTTTCAATGTACTCAAACGGCTGTTTGCTGGCATAATGTCCATTTTGTGCACGGCACATAAAGCGGCTTTACCTTTGGTCTCGTATTCACGCGGGCGTTCAAACACTTTACGATCACTTTCGTCTAGGAACGGTGTAATCTCGTTATCGGTCAAAAGTTTAACCGCCTCGGCGGGCGTAATACCTAATTCACTTAAACATGTGGCACGCTCAATTTGCCAAAAGGCTTGTTCGGCGGCTTGGATCTGTGCCAAAATACCATTATCCGCAATTTGATGTGCGGTTTGCATTTCAGCAATTTCAAGTTCACTCGTCAAAGCCGCAATCTGATCTGGTAAAGCATTTAATTCAGTCAACGCTTGTTGGTATTCACGGTAAACTTTACGCTCGGTAAATAGACGCTTAAAAGTTGACAAGCGTTTACCACGAAAAGCGCTCATACTATGTTCGTCTTGCCACTGCATTTTGGCTAAACGCTGTTCCAAACCAGACAAACGGTCTTTTAAATCGTGCACATCTTGGTGCATGGCTTTTTCTTCCTGCGTCAGCTGGTCCAAATGCTTTTGGGCTGCGGTAAGTTTCAATTTTTGCACATCACTAAACATTGCAATAATGTACTAAATTTTTACTTGACTGTAAAGTTATACAGTAACCTACCACAAAACCATTGAATTATTTTCGGTTAAATTCTCTACCGGTGCCTGTTCTTCATTTTGTTCAGAACTTGGTTGTGGAACAGTAACATCACCCATGATATATTGATTTTCTTTATCATATGCACGGACACCACTGTTTAACAAAATAATATTAGCAAATTCAGACTCATCAAGATTTTTCCGAATAGCACACGCTTTTGGCGAACCAGGACAAGTGACTTGCTCTTGTAAAGCATCAATTTCGTCAGGTTCCAATGGCATACCCGCGTGGGCCATCTTTTCAGATAGAACCTCGATATTACGATGATTAGCAATAATTGCAGTGTTATCAACTTTTTCTTGCAAAGCGCCAGATGAATAGTTCATAATATGATAAAAACAAGCTTTATAATTTGTTTTTGCTAATTGTGGTTTCAAGCGTTCATAATCTTCTGGCGATTGAATTAAATGATTTTCTGATAACATTTTTGTAATGGCGATTGCTTTGTTAGTTTTATTCAAAAATTCTTCGTCTTCACAATCAGTCGATAAATAATGTTGTACTGCACTCAAATGTTCTTTTTCTAATAATTGATTAAACTGTTTATTACTTTCTGAATCTTCCCATGCCTTTTCGCCAACTTTTTCAGCGCGATAACCTAACTGTGATAAAAACGGATTTACTAAACCTTTTACATCTTTACCCACATAACCCAATACATGGATATTTGAATTCTGTTTTTTAATTTTTTCTACTTCATTAGCTGGACATAAAATCCAAGCATTTGGGGTCAAATTAACACCGCCACGCGTATATGTATCATTAGAAGTAACAGATGCAACACTTTCACTTTTAATTTCCGCAAACGGTTGTAAAATAGCATATGGGTCATGCTCCCAATTACCTTTTTCATGTGAAGCAACTTCCCCATTCATTGCGAAGTGTATGGTATTGCGTTCTATCGGGTAACTATATTCATATTCTTTTCCATCCAAAGTTACTTTTTCTGTATGTTCCACACCATCTTCTTTTTGGGTTGATATACGATTATTAACCGGAATAACATCTGTCTTACGCACTGCAATTAAATCAGCTTTACTTTGGTAATTGCGCGGACGGTCATAAACTGTACGATCGCTATCATCTAGGACTGGCGTAATGCCATTATTTTCAAGCATTGCTATGGCATCTGTTGGTGTAATTTCCAACTCCGCCAATGTCTTGGCTTGTTGAACTTTATCCAAAATACTTTGTTCCACCTTTTGGGCTTCTAATTCTTTAAGTACTAATTGTTGTATATCCTTAAACATAATTTATATTATAACAATATGTTTTTTTTAATACAAGCATATACACATATTTTGTTTACTAATTTCAATTCATATTCGTCAGTGTTAGACAACAAACACATCTTTCCAAAAGGGCAACCAAGTTATAATTTTGGTGCGTCGTGAGGGAGTCGAACCCCCAACCGTTTGGTTCGAAGCCAAATACTCTATCCAGTTGAGCTAACGACGCACGGACATTGCTATGTTAACAAAAAAGCCCGCACTTGGCAAGGCTTTCCGTTGGACTAAATTCTCCCTGATACGACAATTACGCCGCTTTGGTTGATTTATTCTTCATAATTGTACGCGCAACAATGGTGGTAATTAAAAGCACTGCTGCCAATCCGATGATGGTATAAATAATCCGACCAACCACACTTAAATTGGTACCGAAGATTAATTCCATAACATCGATTCCGCTTAAACCGGCAATCAGATAGTTTAAGCCCCCCAGTAACAAAATGACAAATGCTACCACATCGACAATTTGCATAACTTTATTCATATTTTCACCCCTGACCATAGCATGTGCGGGTAAACGCTTTTTATACTAAAAACGAATTTGGTCGCGCAAAAGTTTATGGTAAGTAATTGCAAAACGATGCGCTTCGTCACGGATACGCTGTAACAAGCGTAACGCATAACTATGGTGTGACAACACAATGGGTTCGTCTTGGGTGGTAGTAAAGACCAGTTCAAAGCGTTTCGCCAAAGAAATGTAAGTAATACCGTCAACTTTAGGAACGGCGCCCAGTTGACCTTTACCGCCATCAATTACAATTACATCGGGATAAGTCCATTCGCGGTGTCGCAAACGACGAGTCAAGGTTTCGTGCATGGATAAGAAGTCGTTATTGCCTAGACCGTGTTTAATGCGAAAACGACGATATTGAGTTTTATCTGCGACACCGTCGACGAATACAACCATCGACGAAACTACATATTCTCCTGCCGTATGTGAAATATCATAACATTCAATCCGACGCGGGGTCTTTTTTAACTGCAACACTTCTCCTAATTCACGACAAGCACCCAAGGTAAAAGCGTTCGCATCTTCCGCGGTAGTTTGTACCCGTGCTCGGGTACGTAAGCGGTTAACCATCTGCAAAACATTACGGTAGGCAATGGCTAGTTCAAATTGTTGCATACTACTGGCCTGTTGCATGCGGTTAGTCATGACTTCCACTACTTCATCGTAACGCTTGCCCGACAAAAATTCTGCTGCCAGCTTAGGGTCATCATGGTAAATACTACGGATAATATCCATTAAATATTTCACATAGATACCATTAAAATATGGACCATAAATCTGACCTTCGCCCTGATTAGTGCGCACAACTTGGATTTTACCGTTCGTAGTAATTTGAATATATGGGAACTTCTTATCGTCTTTCAGTAAAATATTATATTTAGGTTGGTGTTTGTGAATTAAATTCGCTTCCAAAAATAACGCATCATTTTCGGTATTAACCACAAACCATTCTAAATCCGCAATATGTGCGACCATGGCTGTAACTTTGGCATCATGGGCACCCATAAAATATGATGACACCCGATTCTTCAAATTTTTCGCTTTACCAATATAAATAATGGTGCCGCTGATGTCTTTCATAACATAAACACCGGGGTCTTTCGGCAAGGTTTTTAACTTTTCCTTAATATTTATCATTGTCATTTGGCTATAAATAGTATATCCTATAATCTATGAATAACCAACAACCTAAAAAAAAGAAATTTAATTGGTGGTGGCTGGTCATTGGTATCATCGCCATCTTTTTATTGGTCAATTTAACTACTCCATCGACTAAGCTAAAATCAATCAGTTTAACGCAATTACGCAACGACGCCGGCGTTGAATACAAAGAAGAAACTGGCGAATATGTCAAGCAAGCCGGCGACCAAAATAAGATTTATGGTGCGTACAAGATGGAAAATAACTATTACTTAATTTACTTGTCCACCATGAACGGAACTAACCCGCAACACATTTTGAAAGCCGAAGAAATTACTAACATTGCCAACAATCCATCTAACATTAAAAACTATGCTGACGCCGTCGTATACGATAGTACGGGTACGGCCATGCGTATTTTATTAACCAATCCTGATATCGTCGTTGATTCTGGGGCTGCCCCGAGCAGTTGGACCGAATGGATTATTCCGGTAATTTACATTTTAATGTTCCTTGGTGTGATTTTTATTTTATGGCGTAGTATGGCTGGCCGTAGCGGATTAGCCAATATGACCCAAAATCGTGCAACTGTGGTTTTCAATGGGCCGACCCGTTTTAGTGATGTGGCCGGTATCGACGAAGAAAAAGAACAAGTGGCCGAAATCGTTGATTTCTTACGCAACCCCAAAAAATACATTGAAATGGGTGCGCGTATTCCCAAAGGTGTATTGTTGGTTGGTCAACCGGGTACGGGTAAAACCTTACTGGCCAAAGCAATTGCGGGTGAAGCCGGGGTGCCCTTCTTCTCCCTTTCCGGCAGTGACTTTTCCGAAATGTTGGTTGGTGTCGGTCCGGCACGTATGCGTGACTTATTTGAACAAGCCAAAGCCCATGCACCTGCGATTATTTTCTTGGACGAATTAGATTCCATTGCGCGCATGCGTGGTGTCGGGGCTTCGGGTGTAGCCGAAGAAAACGAGCAAACCTTAAACCAATTATTGGTACAAATGGATGGCTTCTCCAAATCCGAAGGCGTAATCGTCTTGGCCGCTACTAACCGCCCCGATGTTTTGGATCCGGCAATTTTGCGTCCGGGTCGTTTTGATCGTCAAATTATGGTGCAAGTACCAGATGTCGACGGTCGTGAAAAAATCTTAAAAGTACATGCCCGCAACAAACCGCTGGGTGATGTCGACTTGAAACGTGTGGCCCAAATTACCAGTGGTTTTACTGGCGCCGACTTGGAAAACCTATTAAACGAAAGTGCCATTATTGCCGCCAAAGATAACCGTAAAAAAATTTCTATGCAGGATATTACCGAAGGTATCAACAAAGTTTTAATTGGTCCCCAAAAGAAATCACGCATCATTACCGAAGACGACAAACGCATTACGGCTTACCATGAATCTGGTCATGCAATTATTTCCAAAATTCTAATGCCAGAACAAACCGTACAAGAAGTGTCAATTATCCCCCGTGGCATGGCTGCTGGTTATACTTTAACCAATAACCAAAATGACGAACACAACCACCAAAGTTTAACCATGTTAAAAAACCGTTTGGCGATGTTATTAGGTGGTCGCTCCGCCGAACAAATCTTTATAGGTGATATTTGCACCGGCGCATCTAACGATATTAAGGTCGCCACAGAATTAGCCGAAAATATGGTTACCAAATGGGGGATGAGCAGTAAACTAGGACCGCTGTATTATGGTAAAGAAAATGAAGTTGCTTTACGCCTATATAATCAAAAGCAGCTAAGCGAATCCGTTCAAGCCACAATTGATGCTGAAATTAAAGATTTGATCATTGAAGCACAAGCTCGTTGCCAAAAAGTTTTACATGACAACGCTGCCAAAGTTAAAGTAATGGCTGAGCTATTATTGACTAACGAAACCATTTATTTGGATGACATTAACTTAGTCATGGCCGGTAAATCAGCAGACACTATTAATCAAGCCATGATCGAACGCCGTGAAAAACAAGTTAAAATGGCCAACGATGAACGCACTAATGATATGTTAAGTCAAATTGAACCATTGTTAGAACGATCCATGGAAATTGCCAAGTTGCACTTAGCTGAAAACTTAGTTACCGAAGAGCACATGCAACAATTGCGTAACAACTGCGAATTAGCACGAAAATATATTCGCCATACGGGTAAAATTCCACCGATTCCCACCATTGATTTTGAATCATTAGAAAACTACCCGTCAATGGTAACAATTCCGACCGAGCAATCCGAAACCAAAGCGGAAGTTAAAGACACCGCTATCCCAGCTACTAAGACTACCAAGCCAGTAACACCCAAGAAAACAGTTACCAAAGCTCACACTACCAAGAAAACTACGGCAAAGGAAAAACAAGATGGAAACGGAAATACAAAAAAAACTAAGGCACACCCACAAATACCCGCTCATGAATAAGCGTTTTACTAAAAATGATGCGGGCTTCACCTGTCAACATTGTGGACGCTATGTGCCACCGTTGCTATCTTCGTCGCGCGACCACTGCACCGCTTGCCTATATTCTTTACATGTGGACATTAATCCGGGCGACCGTGCTAATTCCTGCCACGGACTTTTGGTACCCATTGGCATCACTATGAACAGCAAAAAAGGCACCATCATTAATTATCATTGCGACACCTGTGGTGCTTATCATAACAACAAAGCCGCGCCTGATGATGACTTTGATGCTATTTTGGAATTATCACGCAATCCAATCAAATATCTTTACAGTCACCCCGACGATAATCAATAATCAATCACCAATTTCAAGTACAATTGATAGCAAAATTTCGCTTTTGCATCTTGACTTTGTCTGAATTTTATTCCATATTGTCGATTATATTTTTTTAACTAAATGGAGGTTAGTAATGCAACATTTATTATCCAAAGAAAAATACATGGAATTAAAAGCAGCTTTGATTAAATATAATAGCAGCTTTGATCCAAACGAACAACGCATCATTCAGGAACATACTGAAAGGTCTTGGGATAAGCTTTGTCGTGAATATTTTACTAGCTGTCAACAAGACCCACAATGGGTTAAATTACATGATTTAATTAAAGATTACGAAGCTGTAACCAGTTTTAACATGGAAAATCATTTCCGCCGCTTTGTTATTGTACAGGGCGACAATTACGATGCAACCAGTCTCAAATTGGAATACGACCCTAGCCTGCAACAAGAATGCCGTGATATGTATCACCACATTGATGAATATACCAAAAATGCCAACCAAAAATTAACCCACATTAATAGTAAAAAATATGTATTTCGAAAAAACGCTAAAATTAAAAAGATTAAAGACGAACTTAGCACACACCAAGCCGTTGCAACTCGATACGCCGCATTAGAAAAACAAGCCGACTTAAAAAGACATTATTTAGTTACCAACACTGCGGAATACGAACAAGCCAAAATTAAATTTGATCAGCTTAACAAACAACATGCCAACCAAATTATTGCGCGTGCCTTAGAAGTTAACCCGGGCATTATTTGCATTGAACACAATGCTGATTTTGTATCCAACGACAATGACTATCTTGACAGTAGTTATTTAAATCAAGCCTGCAACGATATTAAAGATATTATCATGGAAATGATAGTTTTGGACCACGAAGCAGCTCACGAACAAGAGAATGGTCATTTGACCAAATAGAAATAGAGACGAATATGCAACAATTAAACGAAAAAGATTTTATAAGAATAAAAAAAACACACACCGCCTTTCACAAACTAGGCATTCGGCAAGAACTTAATTTAGAAGAAAAATTCGGACAGGCCGTTGGTAGTGCTTTTTATGAATTTGTAACGCGTTGTAAAGAAGATGAAGAATGGCGCAAATGTTATTGCTACATGCACGACTATCAAGAAGTGACCAAGTTTGACATGGACACTAATTTTGAAGTTATGTTAGGTGATAGTGAATATAAATACCAAGTTTTTAATGCTAATATTAAAAACGAATATGTGGATTCCTATGAACATTTAGAAAATTATAAAAAACACTATACTACAAAAATTAACAAACTTAATGACAAGCGTTTTGCATTATGCAAAAAATTTCGTATTAATCACTTAAAACACAAACTCCAGAACATCGAAAACGAAGCCAATCTTTATGCTTACTGGCAACAAAAAGATGCGTTAAAAAATGACTATCTAGAAAACAGAACTAAAACTTATAATCAAGTCAGAGCTAAATTTAACCAAATTGAAAATGACATTGCTGAGGCGATTGTATCCGAAGCCTTAAAGCACAAATCCATTTTAATTTATCGTGAACACGACAGTGTATTAAAAACCAATTTTGAAGTTGATGGATTCACTTACGAAATCAGCAGTCAAAATTTAAATAATGTCGCTAACCGATTTAGATGCGAAATACTTAATTATCAAGCAGTAACTCCCGCTGCCGAGCCCACCCACAAGTAAAAATCC
>JAFZSF010000025.1 GCA_017619495.1 Clostridia bacterium
GGGACGGATTGATTCCAGTTGATAAATTTCACCATACTGAATACGACCAGTAATGGGACCGTGATTAAAACGGAAATATAAGGCGACACCAATGCCCGCCAGTAGGGCAACGATGATTAAAGCAATGACGATTTTAATTGTTGTGCGTTTCATCATTTACATTATCTACTTTTGCTGCTTTTTGAGCAACAATTTTATTGTGTTGATTTTTCAAACGCATATCGCGTGCATAAGAAGTGTTTTTCTTGGTTATGTGTTTTTCAAATTTAATCTTACGCAATAAGAATGCGGTAATGGCTAACAAAACGGCAATAGCGGTAATTAAGGTTGGGATTAAATACCACCAATTTTGTCCAAAAAAACTGTTGTCTTCGGTTTGGTTGTCGTCGGTTGTTGCTTCTTCGTCGGTGGCGGTACTGGGGGTAAGGAATAATTTGTTTGATCCAGACAAAGCGGCATTTTCTTTAGCGTCGTTATAGTCGGCTTCTTCTAATTGGTTAACCGTAATACTGTTGATGGTAACGGTACCAACTACATTCGCAGTTGTATCTTCGGTTGATCCCAAAGTAATTTGGAAGTTCGGGGTAGTGCTATCAGCGACTTTTAAATAAAGTTTATAGTCGGTTTCATCTTCGGTGTTAATTGGTAACAAACCTTCGTAACCAGTTAAGCTTAAATAGGCATGATTACCGAGGGCGTTTATGACAAATTCATAATATTGGTCTTGGGTTAAATTATAAGCGAAGGTATTTTTAACTGTGGTTTGATGACCATTTTCATTGGTTATGGTTAAACCTTGGTTTGTGAATAATGGAGTTACCGCTTGATCGCTAGATTCCCAGATGGTATCCAAAACTAATGGATTAGTCAAATCAACGCTGCCAGTTAAAGCGTTATTATCTGCTTGGCTCGGTTTCGTCACATTATCAATGTAAGTGTAGCCTGCGCCGTCCATCTCAAATAACAGGTAATAAGAACGGGCAACGGCGTATTTAGCTTCGTTGATAGTGAATTCGTAATGTTGCCAACGACCTTCGTTAATATCAATGGCATCACCCAGATAAACAAGGTCGGTTAGGTTACCGTTGTCGTCGGCGGTGGCAGTCACAACCCAAGCACGGGTTTTGGTGTCGGTCTTACTGCAAGCATCAAAGGCAATGTGCGTAGTTTCGCCTGCGGTCATAGTCAGAGCAGAACTGATTAAAGTGTTGTGTTTACGGGTTGAGTTGTGCATCATGTAAATATAATTGTTTTCGTAAGAGGAATCGGAAACCAAGCCTGGTTTAGTACCAAAACTGTCGTTCCATTTGGCTAAGTTAACAATCCCATTTTCTGTGCCATTGATGGGGTCGGTGGTCCAAGATTTGGCTTTTAATGGGTAGGGATAAGTATTGTTGGTAATAGCAGCCGAAGTACCTAATTCAAAATAGGCGTTAGCAATCTCTGGCTCGGTGTCGGTGTTCATGTCGTATGTGTCGTGTACACCAGCCGCCGTAGCGTTGTTTTCTGCGTAGTCGCCACTGACTTGGTAAATTTTGAAATCATCGACACAAGCCCAGCCGGTGGTACTACTACCATTGGTGGCTAAACTAAAATAAAAGTTATAGGCTTGGAATAAATCACGACCAGCGATAAAGAAAATGGTATTTAATTGCCAGCCGTTGTGATATTTATCACCAGTTAAGGTAGTTACTTGGTGGGAGCTACTGGTAATTTTAGCGTTATTGTCGGTGGTTTCTTTGGTTGGGTCAATGGTTAAATAGAAACCAGAAAATTCTGATGCAGCTGTGGCGATAGAATAAAATTGAAGCATGTAAACTTCGTGTGGTTGTGGTTGGAAAGTATAATCTAAACTTAAGGTGGAGTTGCCTTTATATGCTTCCATTAACATCACAGGGGCGCTTGTGCTGCCGTCTTTATTGTAAAAGTAATGTTGAGTGGTGTTAAAACCTAACCAACCTGGAATGCTAGAAGCGGTGATTTTGTTGTAAATGTCGCCGTTTGAACTGGTAAATTGGTTGTTATTAAAACTTGCAACTAAGTTATAAGCGTTGGTGTTGGTAAAATCAATGTAACTTTCGCGACTAACTTTTAAGTTACTACTGCTATCAAAAACTGTGTTTTGGAATTTGTCGGCGTTGACCGCGGTAACGGTAAATTTGTTGAAATAGATAGCACCAGTGGACAATTCGTCGCGTGAACCCAAATATAATTCAGGTGTGATACTGGCAGTTTCTAATAAATCAGTATGGACATAGAAAGTAGCAAAACGCCAACCATTAGCTTTGAGTCGGATCGCTTTATGTGCGTTAAGATAGAAAGTGCCAAAGGCAGGATAATTATTATCTTGGCTTTTTAAGCAATATTCAACTTCAATCATGTAATGACCATTCGCAGGCAATGTGATTGTGTCGGTGGAGTAGTAGCCATTACCGCGCTTATTGTTTTCGTTGGCAATAATATAGGGAGTACGGCCATTCAACTCAGATGCAGACAAAGTTGTTTGGGCATAGAGCGGGTCTTCGTGTTTATTGTCGGTCGCAGTGACTTTTTGGAAAAGTAAATTGTAATCAGATTGTTTAGTCCAGTTAGCTAAATCGTAAGTGTTGACCGCTTCCGAGGTAAAAATGTTACTACTTTGGGTGGGGGCGCTAAACACATAGTCTTGGGCTTCGGCAGCTGTTAATTGGGTTAAGCTACCAACCGCTACGGGCGTGTAAGCGCTAAACAGACACAGTGCCAAAGCGGCGATAACAGTAACAATTTTAGCAAATTTCTTCATAATTACTTTCTCCATCTTTTTCATATACAATATAAAGTGTAGTTTACACTAGAAACGCCACTTTTAGCAAGAAAAAAAGTTTTAAGTAAGGTCTATACAAAATCAAAAATATATGGTAATATCGCATTATGATGAAAGTTGCAATCATGGAATTAGGCACTAATCAAATTAAGTTGTCGATTGTGCGCATTGAAGAAGGTAAGTACTTTGAAGTCGAAAAGGAATACACTGAAAATGTTGGGATTGAACAACATTTGCAGACTAACAGTGAATTAATTAAAACCGTTAAAATTAAAGAGTGTATTAACATCTTACAAATGTATAAGCAAATTGCGGTAGCCAGTGGTGTGACCAAGTATCACTGTGTGGCTTCGGCAAATTTGACCGTAGCGAAAAACTACATTTCCTTTTTGGAAGAAATTAATGCGGATTTGGATTTGGAATTTAAGCTGTTAACCGAGGAAGAAGAAATTAATCTTCTCTATACAGCGGTAGTTAATACAATTGATATTGCCAAAGGTTTAATCGTGGCAATTTCTACCACCAGTACGCGTTTAGTGTACTATTGCCGTCGTGTAGTGTTGAATAGTGTGACTATACCAATGGGTGCGGCGAACTTTACTAATATTGCAGCCTTTAATGATTTGTTAAAAGCGGCGGGTGAACCATTTCAACAAATTGATCCAGAAATTCCGGTGATTGGTTCAAGTGAAATCTTTACTGGTTTTGCGCGTTTGTCGCGTAAAAAGACTAAATACCCGTTTGACATGGATCATAACTATAACAGTGATAAACAACATTTCCAAGAAATTTTAACTTTCTTGCAAGGTTTAGATGTTGAACGCGGTGCCAAATTGAAGGGGATTACCGCCAATGGCATTGGTTATTTGATGAATGGTATGTCAATTGCCTTGTCGATTATGGATTACACTAAGTTGAATAAATTGGTAATTAACCGTAACGGACGCAATGTTGGTATTGCGCAACGCTTAACAATGCAAGACGATGACCGCCCAGTTAACGATGTTTGCTTAAATAGTGTGGAAACGATTTTGTGGGCAAATAACTTGGACTTAGAAAGTGCGAAGTACCAATACTTTTTGGCCAGCACTTTATATATGCAATTAAAGGTTTTACACAAATTGCCCCGTGTATTTACGAGGGTGTTAAAAGTAGCGACCTTGTTATTTAATTTGGGTACCAACATTAATAAACAAAATTTTGATAAGATTACTTACTATGGAATTCTAAATTCTAATCTGTATGGTTTAAGTCACAAGGAAATTGTGATGGCGGCATTCGTAGCCAGTTGTCGCAACTGGGACGACTTTATGTTGTCGGAATGGGTTAAGTATAAAGATTTAATGGACGAAGAAGATTTAATGGCGGTGCGTAAGTTAGCCATGATTGAAGCGATGGCGTATACCATTAATCTGCGCAATCAAAAAGTGGTTAAAGATATTTCATGCGATGTTTTGGGTGACAGTGTAATTATTAAATTAGTTACGGAAACGGATATGAAGAAAGTTAAAGTCGATGTGGATGCAGCCAAGACGGAAATTTTCCAATTACAAAAATTAAGTAAAGAATTTACCCGTATTTACAAAAAGAATGTGGAAATCCTCTAATGACAGAGTTACCACCGATTATTGAATTTTTCGATGATGAACCAATTATCACGCCGGCAATGATGCACGAAGAAAAGCCGGTGTCGATACCAGCGGGCATTAAGACCGCAGTGTGTACTTTCCTATGTGAGAATATTGATCAGACTGCGCTAGTATCGATCTTGGCTGATTGTAAGCTATTGTTTTATGTTTATGGTCGTTCGGGTAAAACGCCAGTATACCAATACAAGGAAACATGTTTGGTGGTGTTAATGACGGTAGGTAGCCCGGTAGCGGTGGCTGTTGTGGAAGAATTAAAAGTCTTGGGAATCGAAAATGTGATTGCGTATGGTACGGCAGGACAGTTGGATGAAAAAATTCCGCAAGATGCATGTGTGGTGATTGATAAAGCAATTCGTGATGAAGGTGCCAGTTATCATTATTTGGCACCATCATTGTATGTAGAAACCGATACACAGTTAACCGCATGGTTGGAAAAATTTTTACAAAGCGGCGGAATGATGACAGTGCGTGGTATTACTTGGACCACTGATGGATTCTTCCGTGAAACCAAAGCCCGTTGTGCTAAACGCCGTCAACAAGGGGCGGTAGTGGTAGAGATGGAATGTGCGGGCTTCGCAGCAGCGGCCAAGCGTTTGGGCATACGTTTTGGTGAATTTGTATTTTTCAGTGATACTTTGACCGATGTGCACCAATGGCATATGTTTGGTGCTGAAAATGGTGCCACCGTGCGTCGTTCTCTGAAAGTAAGTTTATTGCAGGCTTTATTAGCCAGTGTAGCAAAAATCAAGTTGCCTAAATAATATAATTTCAACTATTATATAAGTAATGAACACGAAAAAATTGGGGAAATGGGCGTTCATCATTATTGGTGGCTTGCTTGCATTGGCGGTTACCTTGATGGTCGTTTCAAATTTATTAAATAGTCGTGAGGCGTTTAGCTTCTTGGCGTTGAATGATCAGATTTTTCGTATGGGCATGTTACTGATTCCGTTGTGTATTTTGGTTTTCGCTTTATTTAAGTATTTGGACGCTGACGGTAAAAAGAAAAAAACAGGTGTGTCACAATATTATTCTAACCGTTGGATGACGCCGACGGAACGCGATAAAACTTATATTTATACCCGCGCTTCTCAGTTAAGTGCATTAACAAAAACTGGACCTTTGGCGCGCTTTGAATTAATGGGTAGTGATATCCACATCAACATGATTCCGAAGGATTATCACTCGATTATTTTAGGTACGACTGGTGCTGCTAAAACCCAGGGTTATGTTTTCCCGTTTATTTATACTTTGGGTTTCTCTAACCAAAAACCTAATTTGGTTATTACCGACCCCAAAGGGGAAATTTATCACACAATGGCGGAAAGTTTGCGCCATCAAGGTTACGATGTACAGGTCTTTAACTTAAACGACCCAATCCGCAGTTCACGCTGGAATCCGTTTGAAAAACCGTGGGATATGTTTCAACGCGCGCAACATTTGGAACGCGAGATTGAACGCCATGAAAACGCTGATCCAGCTAAGTTGGGCTTGCGTGTAATCGCCAGCACCTATCCACCGGTTTGGTACTCGTTTAATGGTATTGCTTTCCCCAGTAAGGAAATGGCAGAAAACGAAATGCGTACTTTGCGTCAACAATTGATTTCCGATTCCGAAGCGGATATTAAAGATATTTGTTCGGCGATTTGTCCAATTGAAAACGAAAAAGATCCCAGCTGGGAGCAGGGGGCGCGTGATTTAATTCAAGGTACTGCCATGGCAATGTTGGAAGATAGTTTGAATCCGAACTTGGGCATGACGCGTGAAAAGTTTAATTTCTATAATATTTTCAAAATTTTATCGATTCGCGATAACGACCCGCAAGCTATGTTTAAAACAATTAAGAACTATTTTGAAGGGCGTGACAAATTGTCGGTGGCGGCGTCATTGGCGCAAACAGTTACAGCTAACGCAGAAAACACCATGCGTAACTTTTTCGGTATTGCTACACAGAAGTTATCGATGTTTAACGATAAAGGTATTTGCTACATTACTAGTGGTACTGATATTAAATTTGAAGACTTTGCCAAGAAACCGACTGCATTTTTCTTGATTATTCCGGATCAGATTAAAGTGCGTCACCCGTTGGCAACTTTGTGTATTTCGCAATTGTATAAATCCTTGGTTGCCAGTGCGAATGAACGCGGTGGTAAATTGCCATGGCCGACTTATTTTGTCCTAGATGAATTTGGTAATATGCCGAAGATTAACGACTTTGCAACTGTTATTACGGTTTCGCGTTCGCGTCGTATTTTCTTTACTTTGGTATTACAAGATTATAAACAATTGGAAACTACTTACGGGGCCGAAACGGCTGTGACAGTGCGTAACAACTGTAACCATCAAGTTTTTGTTGGTGTTAATGATACCGATACGCGTAAAATGTTTTCGGACTTGATGGGGGATATGGAAGTCACTACCGAAAGTACGACGATTAGTCGTAATACGGGTAAGGCAGCCAAAGAAGATGCTGAGGGCGGTAGTAAATCTACGGCAACGAATACTGCCAGTCGTCCTTTGTTGCCACCGAACGAATTGTTGGATATTGTGCCAGGTAATATTTTTGTGTATTGTTTCACCTTCCACCCGTTACGCAGTAAAGTTACTCTGTTCTATGAATGTATTAACAAAGGTGTGATTCGTTTAAGACCAACGCCGGATATTTATATTCCTGGTAGATTTTTCGATGAAGCGGCTA
>JAFZSF010000003.1 GCA_017619495.1 Clostridia bacterium
AACCTTGACAACAAAGATATCCGTTTACACTAAGAACAAAGAGAAAAAGTGCGTGCGCTTGTTCACAAGCACGCACTTTTTTTGTGCTTGTCTTTGGCGGAGCGAAGCGACGCCACTTGTATATAGACAAGCACACGTTTAACTGCCATTTATCTCGACATAAGTAAAATAAGTTAAATCGCATATATAATCTTTATGCTATTTAAGCATCCCTTTTTGAATAAGTGCGTCTTCTAAATATTTGCCATCTTCAATAATAATTTGATTATATTTTTGTTTAGAGAATTCTTTAATAAAAATCTTAAAATTATCTTTAACTTGTTTAATGAATTCTTCTGTATTACCTCTTTCTCTTAATCTTTGTTCAATGTATTTCCAACCTGTCAAGTTTGGCCTTGCGACAAAATATTCTATTTTATTCTTATCAAGATATTTAAAAATTTGCTCGTTCGCAAGCCTCTTGTGACTAAGTTGAATCAAAATGATATCATACTTATCCTTTTGCTTCAGCATTTCTTCAATATAATTTTGTGGCCAAAGTGGATTTAAAATCCTATCTTTTCTTCCTTTTCTTTTTTCTTCAGTTAAGTGTGCCACATTATTTTCAAGCCACTTAAAATAAGTTGATTCTAAATCTAAAACGTTTGGGTACTTTTTTCCAATATAACTTTTACCGACACCCGCAAATGCAGCAATAATTTTTCCCATAAAATAAAATAACATTAAAGCAAAAATTTGTAATCAATTTTCCGCTAGTTTCAAAACGGTGCAACCATTTGCTGGCTTTTTATGATTCAAATGCGAACACACATGGCGGAAGGGACAGGATTTGAACCTGCGGTACCTTGCGGCACACCTGTTTTCGAGACAGGTACATTCGACCACTCTGACACCCTTCCTTAACACCGTAGTATAACATAACTTAACGGCAAATTCCAACTATATAATCAGCAATTATTTTAGCACCATCATTACCACCCGCATGTAACGCATTTTGTAAGTATTCAGGCAATAAACCACGATCCAACCAACCTTGCACCAAAGCCCGAATTTTACGCGGATTTTCACAACGAGCACCACAATGGTTAGCTGTAATATACTGATAATTTTTGGCTTCCTGTCCCGGGATATGACCGGTTACGATAACCGCGGTACCACTGCGCGTACCCTCCAACAACATATTAGGTCCGGCCTTGGTTAAGAGCACTTGTGCCCATTGTAACAATTCCGGCATATTCGACACAAAGCCCAATACCTTTACTTTGGTTAATTGTGGATTATTGGCTTTTTCGCAGGTTAAGGCTTGATACAATCGTTCATCGCGTCCACAAACAAAAGTGATTTCTGCATTATCAATTTGACTAAGTTCGCGCACATATGCCAAATTCTTTTGCAAATTAATGGACGGGTTAACCATTAAAATATGTAACTTATTACCAAGCACTTTGGGCTTTACGGGCGGGACAATATCTTCACGGATTGGAAAGCCAGAAACCATCAGTTGTTCAGGCTTAAAACCTAATTTCAGATATTGTCTGCGTACTATTGCGGTCGGAACAAACGACATTTGCGCCCGTTTGTCACGCCATACCTTGGGTGGATTAACTAAGTCGATTACATTTATCAAAAACGGAATCGATAATTTATTTTTGCGCAAAAGACGCGAAACCGCCTTAGTAAACATGCAATGCACAGAAATAATGACATCTGGATTGAAAGCTATAATTTCCTTTAATAAGTTTTTCTTCACACGATGATAAATCCAACTGTGCATAATATCAGTACAAATCTGCGAAAAACCATGTGAAATTTTCCAAATCAACGGGTGTTTGGTCGTCAAAGGTATATAGCAATTTTCCATATTAACGCCAACTTTACCCATTAAAGGAAAACAATTTAACTGCTTAACGGTACACCCCTGCGCCACTAAGTTGCGTTCAATCGCATTAGCGGCCGATTTATGTCCGGTTCCGGTGCGTTCCGCCATTAAAATTAATACTTTATTCATGCTGATTTATAGTAGCCCAAAAAGCCCGTTGTCGCAATCATTTTTGCACTAACTGGTCAATTATTGTGGTAGGAAGCGGACTTTTGAAACTACGCGATAAAGCTTTTGATAAATTTGGACTACTTAAACAAGTAGCACAAACATGTGCCCCGCGTCCATTTAAGCGCTTCGTAGTTTGCACAAAAAACTCACCATTAACGCGCACCACGCGGGTCATCGCGTTAATCGGTTGTAATTTTCGGCACACACAACAAATTCGTTCAATTATGTGTGACTTATTCGCCAAGGGTAAATTCCTCAATGTAAGCAGCATCTTCGGCGTTAGCTTTTTCTTCACTCTTAACATCAATTTTCCAACCGGTCAATTTAGCCGCCAAACGCACATTCATACCTGCCTTACCAATTGCCAAGGACAATTTATCATTTGGTACAACAACGCGCGCACGTTTTTCTTCTTCGTTAGCTTCAACACGCAAAACAGTCGCCGGCGACAAGGCCGAAGCAATGAATTCCAATGGGTCTTCACTCCATGGAATAATGTCCACTTTTTCCGGACGAATTTCGTCCAAAATGGCGTTAATACGCGCACCTTTCGCACCGACACAAGCCCCGATTGGATCAATATTAGCAATCATTGAAGCCACAGCAATTTTGGTACGATAACCAGCTTCACGCGCCACAGCTTTAATTTCGATTTCGCCTTTTTCGATTTCCGGAACTTCCAACTCAAACAAAACTTTTACAAATTCAGGACGGGTACGGGTAACAAAAATATCGTTCGTGTAACCGATGTCTTTAATTTTCGGAACATAAACTTTAACAAAGTCGCCAATCTTGAAAGTTTGTCCCGGAAAATTATTGCGTTCGTCTAAAATACCTTCTAAAGTGCTACCAGGGATTTCCAAGTAATATTTACCGCCTTCGTAACGGTTGACTTTGGCCGTCACAATTTTGTCTTCACGGGTTGACATTTCTTGTAAGGCAGCGTTACGACTGCGTTCTTTAATCTTTTGGTTCAAAACTTGTTTTACCGCAACGGCAGCGACCCGACCGAAATCCTTCGGATTTTCTTCTTGTTCCAAAACATCACCCACCTTAGCGGTCTTCTTAATTTCACGCGCTTCGGACAAAGTGATAAATTTATCATAATCAAATGGAACGAAACCTTCTTCATCACTGTCCAACTTTTCATCTTCATCGGCCACTACCGTTTTGTAGCTGTAAACACGAATCGTATTGCGTTCGGGATTTAAAGCCACACGCGCATTCATAGCTTCCCCATGTGCCTTGCGGAAAGCTACGGACAAAGCCTCCTCCAAATCCTTAATAATTTCGCTGACTTCCATGCCACGCTCAGTAGCCATCATGTTTAATGCGACGAAAAAATCTTTTGATGTCATTTTAATCTCCTTTTATTATTCCCAGTCTTTACCATCAATACCAACGCTACTAACCGACAAGTTGTAATTCTCGCCTAATT
Organism: Clostridia bacterium; assembly: GCA_017619495.1. Taxonomy (GTDB): domain Bacteria; phylum Bacillota; class Clostridia; order Christensenellales; family UBA1242; genus RGIG8050. The sequence continues at coordinate 3,489 of JAFZSF010000003.1, forward strand.
CTTGATCATTAGCATCAACGATGGGATCAATTAACCTAGTCACGGTTTCGCAATCAGTGTGGTTAATGCCACCCTCCTTGTCGATATAGAAACATAATTCGCGATTTTTCCAAGTTACTTTCAGCAAGTTATACCCTGCTTTGGCAATTACATCTTGGCATAAGTCTTGAAATTTGTTTTCCATTTACCGCTCCTTTGGGTCAAAAAAATGGACCTGCTTGGCCCACTTCTTTATCATAACATATTCTTTGTTAAGTTGCAACACTTTTTTATTTGCGCACCGCAACGACCGCCACCGTTACCGATGATAATAACGCGCCAATACTAAACAGGTAGAAACCAATGTTTGCCAAATATTTCACACTAGTTTTGGCCAAAGCAATCTCATACGATAAAGCCGAACAACCAGTTAATGTTGTTACCATGAAGGCAATCGCCGAACCTAAAACTGCAACCGCTAAACCAAAGGTCAACCACTTTAAGACGACATTTTTCTTGGCGAAGGATTTAACCAACAAAGCCACCACCATCACAGCCAGCAACACTGCCGTTACGAACAATAAAACACGCGCAATTTGCCAGTTACCAATATTATCATCAAGGTCTTGCAAACGATTAATGTTATCAAACCACTGCGACAGACTCCAATTTGTGGTCGCACTATACCCAACAATTGTTGTCTTTTCACTAATAAATTTAACAGCCAATCCAATTAACGATACCACCGCCATTGCTAAGCCGATTAGCATCATAATCAGATTCGCCGCTTTACTTTTGTTTTTCTTTGCCATGTTTAATGGTAACACAAAACAAACTACCCGTCAAACTTATCCAGTTATTTTAGTTTACTACGGCTACGCCCCAGTTCAGTATTATCCTTTTTACAGTTTTGTAATTCCTTAATCGGGTGCAATTTATCTTGATAGCGGTAATCCTGACCCAGTTTTTTAATTGCTTCGGCAATCACCACATGACTAGCCGCCACTTCACTATCAGGGACAACTTGGTTTTGATACTGAAAGAAATCCGCGTTCGCCGGTAAATTCATGACATCAATATAATGTTGGCGGTTACTTGTTAACATAACTGTGCGTTCTAAAACATCGCGGACATAATCTTTATTTGTACCCAACTGTAATAAATGTGGAAATTCACCACTACCAATTACTTTACTGGGTCTGGTATTTTCGTATTTTTCTAAGAACCGACAAGCCAATTGCAAATGTGCACATTCCATTTCAAAAAAATGTTCCCAAATTTGCTTAATGTACGGCACTTCTTCCTGTGCTGCCATACTGTAATATAAATAAGCCTCTGTGTATTCATGCAAAACCCACTGTTCTAACCAAGTACAAGTTGGGTCTTTCAAACTTTCATATTGCGTAACATGCTGTTCCTCGACCATACCAATTTCCGCATATAGTTGACGCCCCAAATCGTTTTTGTACCATTGCGCAATATTCATGTAATAGTTCATAGTTTGTTGTTCCGCCGCGGTAATAATACCTGCCACTAATTTGGAATAAAGGTCGCTTTTGTTAGCATTCATGGGCTTGCGTAAATCGTCCATGGGATAACGATGATGTGCCAAAGTTGGACGCCCAGGGATAATTTCGGTAAATTTACCCACCAACTGGGCTGGATTAGCCCCAGGAACATCTAATAACATTAAATTACTAAAACGATATAAATGGTCGAAGTCTTCCAATAATGCGAAATTCAAAGCCTCAATATTATTTTTGTCCACATCGGTCTGCGCCAAAGTCGCCGTTAAATCAATCGCCAGTTGTTCGTACGATATCGTTGTTTCCAGAATACTTTCGTTCAAGGGTTTCAAACAAGCAATCATTTTTTGTTGTTGCTGTTCTTGACGACGCACCACCGCCAACGCCTCTTTAATTTCTGGCTCGTTACATTGACGCGCAAATTGATGCAAAAACCAAACACTTTCGTATTCGGTACCATTCATTAAAATAACGCGGGTTTTAGTATAAGGATTGGTGGTTTTTTTATTGTACGCTTGCGGGTACATGGTTTGAAACGACATAAAGTATTCATCAACGGGTTTAGTTTTAACTTCTAATGGGTTCATAATTACGCTCCTTTAATAAGGCAATTATGACCTAATTAATCCCATTTTAATCAGAAAAGCCGGCAACCCGCCGGCTCTTTTTTTACTTGTCATTTACTATTATTTGTGTCGCCTACGAACAATCACTGTGGCGGCAATCGCACTGATCGATCCTAAACCTGCTACCAATCCACCACCAATCGCAGCACCGATATTGAAATCGTTTTTTGAACCTACGGTAACCGTTTCCGCGTCAGTATCTGGTGTGGTTGGTTGTTCCGGGTTTTCCGGTGTGGTCGGTTGTTCCGGATTACTGGGTTCTGGTTGTTCCGGAATGGCTTCCCATTGCGCGGTTAAAGTCATATCTGCGGTGACTGGGGTTGTGAAATCATATTCATCGTCACCGATAAACCACCCCTTGAAGGTATAACCTTCCTTGGTTGGTGCGGTTGGTTCAGTAACTGTTCCATTCTTGGTAACAACTTGATTATCAATAGTATTACCACCCACAGTATCAAAATTTACTATATATTTTGGTGCTTCATAACGCATTATATCCGCATACGGCGCGAAACTTTCATTGGTTAATAACTCTTCATTTTCCACAATGATTTCGGTTAACTCTGCTCCATAAAGCGCATCTGGACCAATCACTTTAAACGACTCAGGTAATCGTAATGTGATAACTTTCGCAGTAGCATAATTATAATTATGAAAAGCTACATGGTCCCCGGAAACATAACCATCACACCAACTAAAAGCACCAAAATGAGTTCCATATCTAGGTATATCATAATAATAAGCATAAGAACCTCTAATTTCAGTTACACCTTCAGGAACGACTACATGAAGTTCATCATATTGGTTAGTATACACATTACCTAAATCAGATAGCCCACACAAAACACCATTGTCATCAATATTAAAATATTCCGCTTTATCCAATACACCAATTATCACTAATTTATCAGCATAAGGTTGTAAATTCGGATGATCAAACAAATCATCATTTTCTAAAACAATGCTTTGCAAATTATCGCAGTAATCAAACACATGCTCACCAATGGTGGTTACATTTGTCGGAATGGTAATTGTTTCTAAACCAGAACAACTATCGAATGCATGATTACCAATGGTGGTTACTTTTTCTGGAATGGTTATTGTTGTTAAATTGTCGCAACAAGTAAATGCATAATCGCCAATTGTTTCCAATGTTTCGGGCAATGTTACCGTAATAACATCATAACCACGGAAATAATTAAGCGGCAAATCTTCCTCATCTGGTAAGGTTTTTGTTGCGTAATAACTAAATACTGAATCTGGGTAGTAATATTCAGGATCAATAATACCATAGATTTCTTTCACCCCGTCCGGAATTACCGCTTCAAGATGGTTAAACTGGTCGGCATATTCGCAGCCAAGGTATGACAACCCATCAATAATGGTGTGTTCTTCATCGACAAAATGGAAATATTCCGCTTTATCTAAAATACCGATCTCTTCACTGTTCGCACTGGCATTGTGCCCCACTGCCAGAACCAAGCTGACGGACGCGACAATCATTAAGACAATCGCACTGAGTACTGCTATAAATCCTTTTTTCTGCATATATTTTCCTCCTCGGCTAATATGTGTAGTTTTACAAGATACTACTTATAGTTTACCTTCTACCCCGTGAAATTGTAAAGTGAATAATGAAAAGTAAAAAATCAACCGCACCGTATTTAAGTTACTAACAACAGTGTGTTAAATGTAACTTAAAAGTTACAACTTCTGTATGCCGCTCATAGATTCATTCTCCACATGTTTTTTAGTAATACCTGTCAACTGTTTAAAAAAAGCAAATGCACCGATGATAATTAACAATGCAGGATAATCAAAGAAACTTGATTCGACCATTGTTAAAAACAAATATGGCATTAAAATGATTAATAAGGGAAGATACGGGCGGCATAGCTTTTTCTTTTGCCAATTAATTGAACCCAAAATGATGGCCGCATAAAAAATATAGCCAATGATACCCTGTTCCCAAAGTTCCTGAATGAATAGATTATGCGCTGGCATTTGTCCAATAGCCGGTCTTGCGATACCACGCCCGAACCAAACAGTTTGCCATGAAGATGACCAATCCTTAAGATATAAATAATAAATGCTAGAACGCCCTGGATCAAAATAAATATCGCCCGCCCAAACGGCTTGTTGCCATTCTTCTGGTTGACTATAAAAGAACTCCGCAAAACTTTTTGATAAAGGCCGCCAAGTTTCATTTGCGGCATCGGCAAACAATCTTTCAATATAAATTTGAGTTGTATTAAACAACACTAAACAGATGATACAAATTACCACGCATAAAATCCCTAAAAATTTCAACGCCTTAGTTTTACACTGTACTAAATAAAATGGTGCAAAAACTGTTATTCCCACCACAACTGCAAGAACATAAGCCCGAGAAATCGACAAATAGCCAAAAACAAATAACAAGACGAACTCAATCCAAAATTCTAACGATGAAATTTTATTTTTATATTTCAAAATCAACATTGCACCAATTGCAATCGCAACATTAACTGCCAAATCATTCGGATGTTCAGTTAGTCCTAAAAAACGCTCCCCCGCACCATAAGGAGTCGCCGCAGCAAGCAAGGGAGAAAGTTTTCTGAATAAACCAAGAACACACGAAATAATTATTCCAACGATAAAAACCCGCACTATATACTGAAAATCAATTGATTTTCGTTCTTCAAAAACCACATAAAGTAAAACCAAAAAAAATAGTTTCATGATCAATAAAATTCCATTGCTTTCGTGAAATGGTAGACACATATAAATCAACAATAAAATAATTGGTATTAAAGTTTTCGGGTTAATTTTGTATTCACTCTTTAATACGCGTAATAAATACTGAGCCCAAATTATCAGAATCAAAAGAC
>JAFZSF010000026.1 GCA_017619495.1 Clostridia bacterium
CATTGTGATTATCAATGGTACATGACAATGGGGCATGGCATTGTGTCAGGCAAAGTTATCTATCGCGATTTATTTGATCATAAAGGCCCCATAACTTATTTGGTGTTTGCGTTCGCCTGTTTGTTCCCGAATCCGCAAATCGCGATTTGGTTAATTGAAATTCTGTGTGTCAGTTGGTTTTTGTTCTTTTGTTACCGCATCGCGCGTAAGTTTTTGTCGCCGTGGTTGGCGTTAAGTGTGGTTCCATTAATGATGATGGCATTAAGTGCGAATTATGCGCGGGGTATTGAAGGTGCTTGTGTTGAAGAATATTGCTTGCCAATTTTTGCTTATGGTTTGCTGACTTTCCTTGATTTCTTAATCGACCGTAAGCCCGTAAGTTGGCGCCGTAGTTTAACTTTGGGCATCTGTTATGGAATTTTGTTTTGGACCAAATTTACCATGTTGGAGTTCTTTGTGGTACCACTTTTGATTTGGGTCATTGTAAACATAGTCGAACACAAATTTTTAACCGTGGTGCGTAGTGGCTTAGTTATGTTGGGTGGTTTTGCTTTAGTGGCCTTGCCCATTGTAATCGGCTTTGCGGTGTTAGGGGCGTTGCCAGATTTGTTTGAAATTTATTTCTTGGTGAATATCGGTAAATACGGTGTGGGTAATTTGAATCACGAATATAACGATACTTGGTTCAATTTCGGTTTATCGCTTCTATTGGGCACAACTTTTGCACTTTTATGGTTTGTTGGGTTAATCGGATTTGCGATTAATTATTGGCGCCAAAAAAGTGGTTGGTTATTATTAATTGCTGCCTTGTCAAGTTGGTTAATGGTTGGCTTGATTGGGGCGTATTTATTTTATTATTTACCACTATATGCTTACGCCGTATTAGGCGTGGTGTATTTAATTAAAATCGTGGCATGTATGTTACAAAACGCCAGTGTTATCGTTCAACGCCGTAAATTCAAATTGCTTTGGTTGTCTGTGGTAGCGGTGGCAAGTTTCTTTGTAGCGTTACCATTGGCAACGAATACTGTGGAGATTAATCAACCGCGTGACCACTACGCGCCGTTAGTAGTAGCAGATATTCTGGCTGAATATAATCAAACTGCGGAGCAACCAGCGACTTTGTTTTGTTATCGTATGGCGGACGGTGGTTTCTATAACGCAGCAGGGATTGTACCAACCATGAAATATTATGCCCATAGTAGTTTTAGTGAAGCAGGGTACCCTGCAATGTTCCAAGCGTTTGACGAAACTATTCGCAATCAGTCATGTGATTTTGTGGTTACTTATCCGTGGGTTTACGAAGCGAAACAGGATTTTTTGACGCAGTATTATCATTTATACAAAGAAGGCGATTTACAAGCTAATACAATTCCGTATCGTTATTTTGAGCCCAGTGGTTACGAGGAATCAAGTTTAGTAATTTTGTTCCGTAATTAAAGATTTTGTCAACTTAGACACAAGAGTTATAATTGAACCATGAAAACCTTACAAACGACATTATTGTATTTATTAAAGGCAAATCAAGTTTTATTGGCAATGAAAAAGCGTGGTTTCGGGGTTGGTAAATATAATGGTGTTGGTGGAAAATTAGAAGTTGGCGAGACAGTGGAACAAGCCATGATACGCGAAACACAGGAAGAAATTGGTGTGACGCCTGTTAATTATCAAAAACACGGAATTTTACAATTTGACATGTATATCAAAGGGGAACATGTATTAGAAGATGTGCATGTGTTTACTGCGACTGAATTTAATGGTGAACCTTGCGAAAGTGAAGAAATGCGTCCAACATGGTTTGCTGTTGATAAATTACCTTTGCATCAAATGTATCAAACAGATAAAATTTGGTTGCCGTTATTACTTGCAAAACGCGGTTCTTTGATGGGCAGCTTTAAGTTTAGTGATGATTTGGATAGTAAATTAGTGGATTATAAACTAAAAGTTGATTGAATTGGGGTTAAGTGTTAATTGACAGCAAACAAAAAATTTGTTAAGCTAATTTTAAGTGAGGGCCGCTAGCTCAGTTGGTAGAGCAAGAGACTCTTAATCTTTTGGTCCAGGGTTCGAGTCCCTGGCGGCTCACCATATTTTTCGACGATGCGGTCGAACCCAAAAAACGGTATAAGCCGTTTTTTTGTTGCAACAAAGGTTAATGGTTAAATTAAAACGTGTTTTGGTTATTATAAACAACTTTTCAAAAACTGAAATCCGTGTTAAGAAATAAATTATGATTTATTTTGTCAGGCACGGTCAAACTGATGATAATCTAAATAAAATTTATACAGGGCAGAAAGATATACCATTAAATAAAACGGGCATAGAGCAAGCCAAACAAGTGGCAGAACAATTAAGCGATATAAAATTTGATGTTTGTTTTTGTTCCCCTTTAACAAGAGCGAAACAAACTTGTAAAGAAATTTTGGCTTTCCAACCACGCACAAAAGTGTTTTATGATGATCGATTAAAAGAAAGAGATTATGGTGAACTCGTAAATCTCCCCATGGGAAGCATAAAATTTAATCGTTGGAAAATTGGAGAAGATGAACCTTTGGCTGACAGATGGAAGGTCGAAAAGATAATGAGTGTTTACAAAAGAGTTGCTGAATTTTATGACGAAATACTTTCTAACTATAAAAATAAAAATATATTGATCGTTGCTCATAGTGGCATTGGTAGGGTTGGGAGTGCTTATTTCAATGGCATGCCAGCTGATCAGGATTTTTCGTCCATAGAAGTCCCCAATGCTAATGTTGTAATGTTTGATAAGTGATTGCAATAATTGGACGCATGTGATAAAATAATTATGATTGAGCAATAAGTTAAATACTACCACAATATGAGGGTAAACTACTCATATATTGTGGTATATAGTAAAATCAAACCACAACATGTTGTTATTTTTGGTTGACAATCCTGCTTTTTGTGCTATATATAATTTGTACGGTCGCAAAAAGCGGCATTAAAAGGAAGAAAACCATGCAAATTGTAAAACGAAATGGAAAAATTGTTGACTTTGATGCTAATAAAATTAGGACGGCTATTCAAAAGGCCAACCGCGAAGTAGATGAAAAAGGACAAGCGACCGAAGCTGAAATTGAACAAATTTTGCAATATGTTTTGGGATTAAAGAAAAAGCGTTTACTGGTGGAAGATATTCAAGACATCATTGAAGAGCGATTGATGATGTTCGGTCATTATGAATTGGCGAAATGTTATATCGTTTATCGCTATACTCATGAATTAGTGCGTCAAAGCAATACCACAGATAAATCTATTAAAGAGTTGATTGATGGCGAGAGTGAATATTGGAATACAGAAAACTCTAATAAGAATGCGCGTGTTGTTACCACCCAGCGTGACTATATCGCGGGTATTGCTAGTACGGATATTACGCGTCGTTTTCTGTTACCACGCCATATTGTGACGGCACATGACGAAGGTATTATCCATTTCCATGATGCAGATTATTTTGCACAAAATGCTTTGCATAATTGCGACTTAATTAATTTGGAAGATATGATGAATAACGGCACCAATATTAATGGTGTCATGATTGAACGCCCGCATCGCTTTTTGACTGCCATGACCATCGCAACTCAATTGATTACGGCGGTTTCTTCCAGTCAATACGGCGGAGCGACCATTACTTTGACGCATTTAGCTCCGTTTGTGCGTGACAGCTACAATCGTCATTTGAAACGCTACCAAGATCGTGGATTAAGTAAGAAGCAGTGTGAACAATTCGCTGCAGAAGATTTGAAGAAAGAAATTACCGACGGTGTACAACCTTTCCAATATCAAATTAATTCTATGACGACCACCAATGGTCAAGCACCATTTTTGTCAGTTTGTATGTATTTGGGTGAAACCAAGGAATATAAAAAAGAATTAGCTATGATTATTGAGGAGTTCTTGCGTCAACGCATTCAAGGTATGAAAAACGAAAAGGGTGTTTATATTACGCCAGCTTTCCCAAAACTGTTGTATGTTTTGGAAGAAAGTAATATGAACCCACAGGGCGAATATTATTACTTAACTAAATTAGCGGCGGAGTGTACTGCTAAGCGTATGGTGCCAGATTACATTTCAGAAAAAATCATGAAGCAATTGAAGATCGATGCCAATGGTAACGGACAATGCTATCCGTGCATGGGTTGTCGTTCGTTCTTGACTCCGTATGTGGATAAAAAGGGTAAACCGAAGTATTATGGTCGTTTTAATCAGGGGGTGGTTACCATTAACTTAGTTGATGCGGCATTATCGTCAGAAAAGAACATGGACAAATTTTGGAAGTTGATGGACGAACGCTTGGAACTTTGCCACGAAGCTTTACAAATTCGTCATGAACGCTTGTCTAAGGCTACCAGTGATGTAGCACCGATTTTGTGGCAACATGGTGCTTTGGCGCGTTTAAAGAAGGGAGAGAGTATCCATGACTTGTTACACGGTGGCTATTCGACCATTTCGTTGGGGTACGCCGGTTTGTATGAATGTGTGAAGTATATGACAGGACATAGCCACACTGACAATGGAGAAGGTAAAAAATTCGGTTTGGCGGTCTTGCAACTTTTGAACGATAAATGTAAACAATGGAAAGCGGCGGAGAATATCGATTATAGCGTTTATGGTACGCCAATTGAAAGCACGACTTATAAATTCGCCAAGAACTTGAAACGCCGTTTTGGTGAAATTAAAGGCATTACCGATCGTAACTATATTACTAATTCTTATCATGTGCCAGTATTTGAAGAAATTGATGCTTTCTCGAAATTGAAATTAGAAAGTGAATTCCAACGCCTCAGTCCAGGTGGTGCGATTTCGTACATTGAAGCGCCTAATTTAACTAATAATTTGGACGCAGTGATGGAGGTTATTCGTTTTATCTATGACAACATTATGTATGCGGAAATTAACACGAAGTCGGATTATTGCCAACAATGTGGCTATACGGGCGAAATCTTGATTGATAATGATTTGGAATGGTATTGCCCGAATTGCGGTAACCGTGACCATGCTAAGTTGAATGTAGCACGCCGTACCTGCGGTTATATTGGTACCAACTTTTGGAACAAAGGTCGTACGCAAGAAATTAAAGAACGCGTCTTGCACTTGGATAATAAGGACGCCTAATGCGCTATAACAAAATTCGTAAAATGGATATTGCAGACGGGCCGGGGGTGCGCGTTTCCATTTTCTTGCAAGGGTGTACTTTCAAGTGTCCCGGTTGTTTTAACCCCGAAACTCATGATTTTAACGGTGGTAAAGAATTTACGGCGGAAACTTTACAGCAACTTATGCAATTGTGTGCGGCTGATTATGTAAAAGGATTGTCAATTTTAGGCGGGGAACCGTTGCACCCACAAAACATTGCCGGTACCATCGAAATTGCGAAAACTTTCAAACAAAAATATCCGCACAAATCGGTTTGGGTCTGGACGGGTTTTTTGTACGAAAATGTTGTAGATAAAACCATCTTTAATTACATTGATGTGTTGGTTGATGGTCAATTTAAGCAGGAACTATCCAGCCCAATGTTGCAATACCGTGGTTCAAGCAATCAACGCGTCATTGATGTAAAAGCATCGCTGAAAGCCAAACAAGTTGTTTTGTGGCAAGCCGATTTATAAACGGGAGGAATAAATGAAATTAAAAAAAACAGGTAAATTTAATCAAGTGTTTACAACACCGATTAAAATTAAAAAATTAAATCCGCAGGCTAAGGTACCTACTTATGGTAGTTTGTGTGCGGCGGGTGCGGACTTATATGCTGTACTTGACGAACCAGTCACGCTGGCACCGCATGAAACTAAATGTATTCCAACGGGTTTGGCTTTTGAAATTCCTGCTGGTTTGGTTGGTTTAGTTTTTGCGCGCAGTGGATTGGGCTGTAAACAAGATCTAGCCCCTGCCAATAAAGTTGCGGTAATTGATGCGGACTACCGTGGCGAACTTTTAGTATTCATGCATAACCATGGTTCACAGATTCGCACTATCCAAAGTGGTGACCGTATGGCACAATTTGTTTTTGTACCTTATGTTCAAGCGCAGTTTGTTGAAAGTGATACATTAAGCGATACTGCCCGTGGTGCAGGTAGCTTTGGTCATACTGGTCGTTAAATTCTCGTCATGTAAGACTTGCATATAATTGAAATAAAGTATATAATTTAGTTTATGGCAGTTTTAGAGACGATTAAAACGATTGGCGGTTTGGTACCCGAGATCCAAAATTTAAGGGAGCAATGTCGTCAGGCTTGTAGTAATTTAGAGATCGTTTTGGTCGATCTGCGCCAAAAGGCGAACGATGATTTGCGTAAACAAGAAGATGAAGTACGCCAAAAAATTAATCAAGAAAAATATGCTGAACTAATTAAACAACGCGAAGCCGAAAAGTTAAGAGCAGAAAAATCTTTTGATGCTAAGGTTGCTGGTAAAAAGGTGGTACCTAATAATGTAACCACTCAACCGTCCAAGCCCGTTACTATGGTAACTCCGACGGCACCAGTCGAACCGCGTAAATACCAAAAATCTAGTTTTGCATTTGGTCGTCCTGGTGAACCAGATACCAGTATGCAACATTTTAAGAAGCCAACTCCGTTTAACCGTGAGGCGCGCCCGGGTCATGGTCAACACCAATTGTCGCGCAATTTGAATGGTCAGCGTTCAGGAAAGCCGATGCGTACTTGGACCCCTGGACAAGCTACCGCCAATGGTTATGGCGCCAAGCACCCCATGGGCGGAACTCCGCGTCCCAATTTAGGTGTGGGTGGTGCGCGTACCAATAGTGGCTATTTACCGCGTCCCACTGAAAAGTTTGTGCCTAAGGCCAACACTTTTGACAATAAGCGTAAAGGCAAAAATCACAGCAACGGGGAAGAACAGCGCAGCACGATGGACCGTCGCGCACTTTTGCGCCGTGGTATTATTGAAGAACAGGAAATTGAAGAGCGTATGTTGACCCGTGTTTTCCGTACGAAAAAAAGTAAGGAAAACGATACCAAAGTTAAAGTTGAAAAATCTAATATTGTGGTTATTGATGGTGATGATTTGACCATTAAAACTTTATCCGAAAAAATTGGTAAACCAGTTAACCAAATTATTAAACAGTTAATGGTACTGGGTGAAATGTGTACAATTAACAGCGTGATTGATTTTGATACGGCTGCATTAGTTTCTGATGAATTCGGTATTAAATTAGAACGCAGTAATAAAAAGACTTCGGAAGAAATTGTAACTGCGATGCACCAACTTGACGAAAAAGACGAAAACTTACAACCGCGCCCACCAGTGGTTACGGTAATGGGACATGTTGATCATGGTAAGACTACTTTATTGGATCGTATTCGTCATAGTTCGGTTGCTGCTGGTGAAAGTGGTGGTATTACGCAGCATATCGGTGCTTATCAAGTTGAAGTTGCTGGTAATCGTAAAATTACCTTTATGGATACCCCGGGGCATGCGGCATTTGATAAAATGCGCGCACGTGGTGCTAAGATTACTGATATTGCGGTATTAATTGTCGCGGGTGATGATGGTGTAATGCCACAAACCGTGGAGGCAATCCATCATATTCAAAATCAAAACTTGGCCATGATCGTGGCGGTTACTAAATGCGATAAGCCCGAATTTAATTTGGATCGTGTGCGTACTCAATTGAGTGAACATAATATTATCGGTGAAGAATGGGGTGGTAGTACCATGATTATACCCGTTTCGGCGGTTACTGGTGAAGGCGTCGACAAATTATTAGAAATGATTTTATTGTTAGCCGATATTAACAACTACCGCGCTAACTTTGATAAAGAAGCCAGTGGTGCAATCATTGAAGCTAAAATGGATCCGACGCGTGGTGCGGTGGTAACCATTTTGGTGCAAAACGGAACACTGAAAATTGGTGATACTTTGTTAGCAGGTACCACTAGTGGTAAGGTGCGTGCCATGAAAGATGATCGTGGTCGTGCTATTAAATCGGCTACGCCGGGTATGCCTGTACAAGTGAGTGGCTTTAATGAAGTACCGACTGCTGGTGCTGATGTTTATGTGGTTGATGAAAAATTAACCAAGCAGGTTGTTACGGAACGCAAAAATAAAGAAAAAATCCTGAAAGCAGGTATGGGTAAATCTTTGGCTGGTTTTGACCCATTGGCTGCCATGAAAGATACTGACAAGAAACAACTAAACATTATTTTGAAAGCCGATGTTTCGGGTAGTTTGGAAGCCATTGAACAGACTTTGGCTAACATTCAAAGTGATGAAGTGCATGTGAGTGTAATTTCCAAGGGTGTTGGTACCGTGAACGATAACGATTTAGATTTGGCTTCTGTGACCAATGCATTAGTGGTTACTTTCAATGTTAAGACTAACTCAATGATTCAAAAAAATGCTGACCGTTTGAAAGTTAAAATTTATCCGTTCAATGTAATTTATGAATTATTTGATTTCGTAACCGAACAGATGGTGCGTCTATTTACTCCCCAATTTGAAACCGAACATTATGGTAAAGTGGAAGTCCGTGCTTTGTTCAAAAGTTCGGCTGCTGGTCAAATTGCTGGTTGCCATGTATTGGACGGTAAGGTTATGCGTAATGCAACGGTAATTTTACTGCGCGGTAAAAATGAAGTTGGTAAATATCAAATTGAAAGTTTAAAAATCAAAACCGATGACCAAAAAGAAGTTTTGAAAGGCGCGGATTGCGGTATTAAATTGAAAGACGCCCCCGAATTAAAGGTTGGTGATGTCTTTGATGTGATTGGTGAAAAACAAATGCCAATTATCTTCAACGGTAAGGAGTACAAATTCTGAGATGAAAAGTATCGCCAAGGAACGCATCAACGCTGATTTGTACCGCGCGTTGTCTACCATTTTAATGACCAAAGTTAACCACCCAGCGTTACGCGGTGCCACGATTTTGCGTACTGAGTTAAGCGCTGACGGCAGCGTCTGTGACATTTTTGTAACTGACCATTTAAATGAATTCCGTCAGGCGACCGGTTTTTTCCGTACCGAGGCGGCAAAACTGGTCAATCTACGCCGTATGCCGCGCTTGGTGTTTATTCAAGATAAAGGACAAGCTAATGCTGACCGCGTGAATGAATTATTAGCACAAATTGCAAGAGGTGATCAAAAATGACAAAATTACAAGCAGAAGTTGAAAATATTAAAAAGTTAATTAATCAGTCGCAAAATATTGCCGTAGTGGGGCATCAGAACCCTGATGGCGACTGTATTGGTTGCTGTGTTGCGATGTCCGAATGGTTGGTTAGTAAGGGTAAAACTATTTCAATTTTTGCCGACGGCGATATTCCGGAAAAGTTTTTTTACATGCCTAAGGCGCGAGAGTTCAACCAACATAGCGCCATTGAACATTTTGATTTGTTAATTGTTTTGGATTTGAGTGATGTAGATCGTTTGGGGGTGTGGAATAGTTTAACTGCTAAGTCTGACAAAATTATTGTCATTGACCACCATATTAAACCAGCTTTCAATCAAGCGGATATTTTAATTGATTTGCCACAATACGCCAGTTGCGGTGAAATTATTTATGATTTATTTGAATTGTTAAAAGTCAAAATTACTTTTGAAATTGCTACGGCGTTGTATACTTGTATTACTTGTGATACGGGTTGCTTTTTGTTTTCTAATACAACGGCTAATACCCACCGTGTGGCGGAAGCCTTAATGGCGAAACATAAAATTGATATTGAAGCCATTAATTTTAAAAATTTCCGCGCTTATGATCGTCGTAATATCCCTGTGGTAACTTATGTCTTAAAAAATATGAAATTTGAATTTGGTGGTCGTTTATCAATTTCGGTTTTACCATACAAGTTTGTTAAGAAATGGAATTTGAATTATGAATCGCGTCACGGCTTATTTAAGTATGCTACCGATGCCAATGGTGTCATATGTAGTATTTTTATTACAGAATTATCCAAGGGCGAATTCAATGTTTCTTTGCGTAGTTTAGGCACAATTGATGTCGCTAAGATTGCACAAAAGTTAAATGGTGGTGGACACCGCAACGCCAGTGGGGCCACTTATCACGGTTCCTTAAAAGATTTGAAACAAATTCTGGTGTCAGAATTTGCGCAGGTGATTGACTAAATTGGACGGCGTAATTAACCTTTGTAAACCGCGTGGCATGTCGTCTTTTCGTGCTTTATCCATTGTAAAGCGTCGTTTACAATTAAAGAAGGTCGGACACCTGGGTACATTGGATCCGGCTGCATGTGGGGTATTGGTATTATTGTGTGGACGCGCAACGAAACTGACCAATCAATTACACGCGTCAACCAAAACCTATCGTACGCTGTTAATTTGGGGTACGGAAACTGATACTTTGGACAGTGAAGGACAAATTGTCGCTACTAGTACGGTGATTCCCAGTTCTACGGCAATCAAAGCCGTGTTACCCAGTATGGTGGGCGAAATTCAAATTGGAGTGCCCAAGTTTAGCGCAGTGCACATTCAAGGTAAGCGGGCATATGAATTGGCACGGCAAGGAGTAGATTTTGTGCTACCGACTAAGACGGTAAAAATTAACCGTTTCACGATGTTAGATGCAACCCAGTGTGTGCGTGATTTAGCCGCGCTTGGTGAACCTTTCGTGTTACCAGCCCATGCTAGTTATTTTGAAATTGAATGTCAGACCGGTACTTATATTCGCAGTCTTGCCAAGCTACTGGCTACACGGTTGGGAACGGTAGCTACGGCGGCGGTAATTATTCGTACGCGGGTGGGCCAATTTGATTGGACGAATACATGTCGTATTGATAAAGTTAGTTTAGATGATTTAAAACCGATGGAGGATTTTTAAGATGGTACTTTTTGGACCTGCTGGTAATGACGAAAAATTTTATGCGGAAGGCAATCAATCCAGTGTTGATGCGCCACGCTGGTTAGCGGGACTAGGGTTAACCGCTTATGAAATTAGTTTTGGGCGTGGAATTCGTATGACGGATAAAACTGCGCAAATTATCGGCGCACAAGCCGCGGCACATGGGATTCGTATTTCGGTTCATGCCCCATATTATATTAATTTGGCTAACCGTGCTAATTTGGAAAAGAACTACCATTATATCAAACGCAGTTTAGAATTGTTGGCGTTAATGGGGGGTGACCGCTTGGTGGTTCATACTGGTTGCCAAATGCAAATGACGCGTGCCGAAGCGTTACAGAATTGTCGCGAAAGTTTGCAAATTGTTTTACAGCGTCTTAAAAACGATGGCTTTGAACATTATTGGCTGTGTTTAGAAACCATGGGAAAATATTCTCAAATTGGTAACTTGGACGAAATTTGTGCCTTGTGTGCTTTGGATCCAGAACATTTGATGCCTACCGTGGATTTGGGGCACATGAATTGCTTAGCACAGGGACAACTGGATTTGGAACGCGTTTTTATGCAAATTTGTCCGTTCCCGCAAGTTCATTTCCATATTTCATTTGTTGAATACAATATTAAAGGCGAAATTCGTCATGTGACTTTGGCGGATCAAGAATATGGATTTGATTTACGGCGCGTTATGGTACTGTTACATACCCGTCCAGGAAACGATGTTGTAATTTCGGAAAGCGATCGTATTATGGCACAAGACAGTTTACGACTGCGGGATTTTTATTTGCAATAAAAGCGAGAAGTGTAATATACTAATCTAAGAAATGGGGGAAACAAAAGATAGTCACTTGCATTTAGGTTTCAGCATTGCCCGCATTGTAACTGCGGCTTTGGTGGGAATCTTTTTTGTGGCTGCCATGGCCCAAATTGTTTTTTTTCAACAAATTAAAATTTCTTTTCAAAGCGGAACTGATGCACAACAATTTGACACGATTACCATGAAGAAGGGAACTAAGGTTGATTTACCAATGCCTTTGAAACCTGGGTCCTACTTTTTAGGTTGGTCGTTATCGCCTACCGATACAAAGATATTGCCAGATTCAACTAGTTTGATGCGGGATACAACTTTGTATGCCGTTTGGGACGGTGCCGAAAAGTATGCGTCGTTATCAGTGAATGGCATGGCATTTAGAGAAGTAAATATTTTCGATACCCGCATTGACGGCTTAACAGCTGATGAATTAACCTATGGCAAACGGGATGACCACAGTGACAGTTGGCGCGTCTTAGATGATTATGCGTTTGATAATCCAAATCTTAAAGATTACGATGGTATCAAGGCCGATCCTAACAATAACTTTTCGCGCTTTTTAGGTTGGCGCTATTTGAATGCTTATAATACTTACAACGATTTGCTGTTTACGGCTGACGCTGACGGTAAAGGTGGAATTTGGACTTGGGTTAAACGCAATGCTGATAACGAAGAAGAATCCCTTGTAATTGATGATGAACATCGATTCTATCCACCGAATTACCGTACGACTTTTAAGGCCTTGTTGGATTACCGTATTGCCAATATCAAATTTTTTGATCATAACCTGAATAATGAACGCGATTCAATTACAGTGCAATTAGGCGCGAGCGATGTTACTTTAAAAGATTTTAGTATATTCAGAGATAATCAAGATGCGCATTTTTCGTACTGGAAACTTAACGAGGGTAGTTTCAAAAATTTATACGCTAATGTCGCTGAGAACCCCGAATTAGCCAACTTGTTAGCGAACCTAAAAACTCGTTATGCGGCGGGTGAATCATTTGATGCACTTGACCCCTTGTTGTATTACTTTGGTAGAAATTTGATGTCGCCTGATGGTAAGTCTGATTTACAAGTATCTTTGAAATTTGATGCGGTATACTGGGACGATACGAACGAACAAGAATCACAGCACCAATTCACGATGCAGTCATTTACCGACCAATCCAGTGGTACAGAGTATCATGATTTTAAAGGTACCAATTTTGAACATTTAAGTCCGGAAACTCCCGTTGGGTATGATGCCGATAACGATTTAATTTGGTTGTATGATGGTAATGAAATTTCGAGTTATGCTTTTTATGATCATAAAGGTGTATACCACGAAATTAATACCGATAAAATTAGTGGAGCACAAGCCATTCCGTTGGGCTTATCTTTCCCACTATTAGGAGAAGAGATTTACTTTAATAATAAATGGGGAATTAATGTCATGGTTAACTATGCGTCATCAACCATCGGTATTGATGTAATTTTTAACTATGGTAGCGACTTGTATTTATTACCGAATTACAATTTTTTTAATACAGAAGTTAAATTTACGCTTTATAACCGTCACATTGGCGACAATTTTGAAATTTTGACTGGTGAAAAGTACATGAAAGAAAATTACATTTTTACTGGTTGGCGTATGGTCGGTGATAAGAGTAATCGCTTGTATAGTGCTGGTGAGAATTTTACGATTCCTAATTTTAATGCTAGTCAACAATCGCAAATTGAATTTGTAGCTGATTGGCATTTGCAACGCTTGTTATTTAATTTTGATTTTAACGGGGGTGGTTGGGCCACGGAAGCGGGACCCGATTTTACTATGATGAAAGGGGCCTATGGTAACCGTGTTCGCGTGGTGGGAGAAGAACCAGTTAAATTAGGATACGATTTTGTCGGTTGGACCTTGGAAGATGATAACCAAAAATACTTCCAACCGAATGATGATATTTTGATTAATGAAAAATTCCAAACTTTACATGCACATTGGCAACCAATGCGCTTGCGGATAACACTTAAATTCAAGCGTGATGCGCAAGGTGGTTGGGGTACATTTGGTACACCGATTTTTGCTTACACCGGGGACGAAATTGTTTTAACCCCAGCCCAATCGAATGATTTTTATACTTTTAACGATTGGCAAATTACAAGTAATATTTTGACTGCTGATGTTTTAGCGGCTCTAGAAACTTCCATTAGCATCGATGAACAAGGAAAAATTTTGAATGTTATAATTTATGCTGACCAAGATCCGCGTACAGTACCTATTAATTATTTTAACAATCAATCCCGTATCCTTGCGCAAAACGGCGATGATATTACCGATAAGATTGATATCAGTCGTTTGGTAACTGCGCTTCCGCAGGGTACACTTTTCTATGATTACTATCCGTTCTCTTTAATGCGAACAGAGGGTAGTTATGCTGGTTTGGATACTAATGGTCGTCCGTTCTTACAATGGGTATACACTAAAGACGGGCGCAATTTTGTAAAAATTGATGCTGATACGATTGTGCCGACAGTGGGCAAAAACCAAAGTCTTACTATTGAAGGGCAATTAGGTTCGCCCAAAACTGTGTCGGTCGAATTCTATGATTATTGCGGTAATCCGGTTGATAATCCAGTCGATATTGACCGCTCCTTTAACATTACTGAATTTTTTGATTTACCGCATGCGGCCGATAACAGTGTCGGCATTGAGGCTGCCAAGTGTGTCAATGTCGAATCTTATATTGATGGTTGGGGTACCTTTGTTGGTTGGTCACCAGAACCAGACCAAAAAGCCGGCAACCCTGCATTAATCTTTGATGTCTTCGATTATGCTAACACCCATAATACGGTTCCAAGATTACGGTTTGACACTCGTAATGATACTGCCAGTGCTCCGTATTTGATTGATATTGATAACCATCAATATGTTTATTTGGATACGCGCAGTAAAAACCAAGGACTGGTTCCAGACGCAGATTATGTTTTGCGCTTGTATGCAATTTATTCTAACAATTATGCTATGGTGACATATGCAACCTTACACGATCACGAAAATGACAATACCGCATTAAAATTACCAGTTTACAGTAATCGCGATTATGATCATACCAAAATTGGTGGACGCACCGTGGGGGGCGATTCGTCCGATTTTGTGTCCTACGGTAATACGGTGCTTGATGATGCGAATTTAAGCATGTGGGGTGGTCGTAGTTTTGTGGGTTGGGTTGCTACTTTGCCGGACGGCGTTAGCGATGAGGTCCGTGCTCAGTTTGAAAACAAAATTTGGTTTCCAGGTGAAATTTTGCCAGCAATTGATTTTGATATTACTTTTAATCCCATTCGTGTTTATCAAGATAATCAAGTCCGCGAATATGTAATTTGTCAGTGTGGCGAAGCAGTGGAAGTTCAGGCTGGTACACACCCCGAGTATTGTGAAACATGTGGTAAAAAACTGTTTAATCGTACCTATCATATTTTGGCGTTAAGCGATGCTGATAGCCGTATTAAGTATACTGGTAGTATTGATATCGTGGTTTTGCCGCGCGGCGATTACACTGTTGAACAGGGGGGAATTACCATTACTAGTGATCGTGAAGTGCATGTTGTCGTTCCATCGGCAGGTGCCATCACTTTGCAACCACGCGCCATTCAATGTAATACTATCAAAGAATTTTATGTTGGCGATAATTTGAATATTACGGGTAGTCCGGTGATTGGTCCGCAGTTCGCCGCCTACCATGTTAAGAAAGGTTACCGTGTGATTGACAAAAATGATAACTCAACTCCAACTGCAATCCTTGATAGTAGTACCAAGTATGATTTTGCAGCCAGTATGTCCGACGGTTTATTAGTTAGCGCTGATGGCACAACTTTGTTAGGTGTTCCGTGCCATTCCAGTATTACTACGGCTAAATTAAACCAATTAATTAACTACTCTATTACGCATATCGCTAATTATGCCTTATCCGATATTAACAATTTAACAACCATTAATTTAACTAAAAATGCTAACCTCACTGTTGATGCTAATGCGCTTTACGGAGTTAATGCACAAAATATTATTTTACCGGCAACGAATAATGATAGCGATAATATCATAGTCGATCCACAGGTTTTGTCCGGTTCGTTGCGTAATTTGGAAAAGGTGACTTTTGGTGATGATCACACCGTTACCACAGGTTATGCTTTCGTGGATAATAATATGGTTTATTATATTGATAATAATGAAAATGCTAAAAAACATTTGATTTATGTCTTGAAAAATGTTGAATGTGAAAACTTACGCTATGTTGGTAATTGTTTAACCGTACCACAGACTGTTGCTATCATTGAGCCCCAAGCGTTAAGTGGACTTGATTGGAACCGTGTTAAAGCAGTGAGAGCGGAAAACACCGCGGTTGATTTGCGTGGATTGGCAAAGGTCATTCCGGATACAATACCTCTGTTTACTGATATTAACAATATTGGTTTCCAATCGGGTAATAATTGGTACCAAAACACTAGCATTCAATCTTACTATAAAACCTTCAAATTTGTTTTTAACGGTGAAACTGTGATTAAGTCATATGCATATGGTCAAACTTTCCGTGTGTTCAGTGCTCAAAAATACAAAGACGAAGACGGTCGCGAAGCCGTGATGTTTGACAAAGCATGGCATCACTTTGTTGCTTGGCGATGTAACAATCGCCCGTTAAGTGTAGGTACGGTTTATCGTGTTGGTATTGATAGTGAAATTGTTGGTACGGATAAAAACATTACCGAATTTAATGCTACATCATCTGCTTGTTGGGTACCTTATCCTGTCCAGTTGATTACTTACAACAGCTACCAACCAGAAGGCGGTTTTACTTTTAAAGATCTTGACGATAATGTCTATGCGCTGTCCGACTTAATCGGTAAGAATTTGAACAATATTTATTTACCGGCGTTAAACCAAAAAATTGTTAGAGGTACTGACGAATATCAATTTATTGGTTGGTCTAAATCTGCGGGTGCGGCTGATAATTTTAATTTATGGAATTCTGTGGGGGTTGATGACCGTATCCTGCCAAACAAAACCGCCAGGACAACCCTGAACAGCGGTAATAATAATGATAATGTTTATTACTACTATGCCTTGTATGAGAAAGTAACGCCCAACTTGAAATATACTTTGGAAAACGATGGTACTTACAGTGTTAATGGTTTAGAAAATTATAACATTGCCAGTTTGAATATTCCGTTTGCGAAATATAATACGGAAATTAAGAACGGTGTCAAAGATAATAACTATGGTTACATGACGCCAATTACCAAAATCGGTGATGATGCTTTCGGACAATTGGCACAAACATTAAATAGCTTGGAAATTGGCGGCGCCGTCAGTATGATTGGTGAGGGCGCATTCAGTGGTGTGCGCGTTGCAACTATCACCTTCCAACACAAAGGGGACAACATTGTCTATAACAAAGGTCAAGGTACACCGCGCTTCTTAACCATTGGCGAATTTGCTTTCGCAAACTCCACTTTGGAAACCTTGTTATTGCCACTGTCAACTGAAACTATTGCCACCAGCGCTTTTGAATCTTGCAGTGCGCTGCATACGGTTAATTTTGCTGGTGATTATAAATCGGCAGCCTTGCAATATCTCGGTGATCAGGTCTTCAAAGGTGATAGTTTAATGACTAATAATAAGATTGTTAGTTTGTTGGAAGAAGATGTAAGAAAATCAAGGTTCAAATTGGTTGGTAGCGGCATTTTCCAAGATACCGCCGTCAAGAGTACTGATACGGCGCGTGACCGTATTGTTTGGGGCGATACATTGTTACATATTTACTTCAAAGATAACAGTTCCAGCCAGCATGTTATTATCCCAGAAAAAATTATTGCTGGTTATGCCTTCGCTAATCTTGGGGCGTATGATGCAAATGGTAATTTAATTACGATCAAAATTGAATTCACTAATGCTAACCTTCAAGTTAAAACCAACGCTTTTGCTTCTTTGCCAAATAGTGTTAATGAAATAATTATGAACCGTGCTGGCATAAGTGCTAACAATGTTGATATTCGGGCTTTTGCCGGCATCTCAAACCAGCACCCCCGTATTACAGTCCGTGTCTTAAGAAGAGACGATTGGAAAAGAATTGAAGATAATGTAGATAAAACTGTGATTACTTTTACCTCTATGTCAAATTAATTGGTTTTTTACCAAAACCTAGCAGTAAGTCACAAGTCACCATCTTGGCTTGCTTGGCAATATTGAATAGATCCTGCCCGTGATTCGGTGCAATCAAAGTTACGGTTTGCCCCAGTGGTTTAGTGACTTTACTGACATCAATGAAAAAGTAATCCATGCAAATGCGACCAATTATAGGGCAGCGCTGTTTACCCACTAAAACTTGAATTGTGTTGCCAAACTGCATAGGTACTCCGTTCGCGTAACCACCGCGTACAATCCCGATGACAGTTATATCGGTTGCGGTAAAAGTACCATGGTAGCCTACCGTACTACCAGCTTTGATTTTTTTTACCGCAATAATTTGTGAAGTTACGGTTAAGGCTGTTTGTGTTTCTGGAATACCACCGTACAGCGCTTTGCCGACGCGTATCATATCGAAGTGGGCGGCAGGGTAATTGAGTACGCCACTGCAACCCGCGTGTAGCATCGCTTTTGGAAAATATTTTTGTGCGATACACACAAATTTTTGAAACCGTTCTAGCGCACTTTTGACGGCTGTTGAATGGTCAGCTTCGTATGCTAGGTGTGTGTAAATGCCTTCCACGCGTTCGTGGGCTAATAATTGCAAGGTTGCGCGCCATTCATACACTGAAGATAAGCCAAAGCGGTTCATACCGGTGTTGACGGCTAAATGGATACGCGGGTGAAGTTTTTTTTGGTGTAACCACTGGGCTTGCCTAATATTTTCCACTGTAATAATTAAATCGTATTGACATGCGGTTGCTATATCGTCACATATGCCTAATATTAAAATATCTTTGTGAATTCCTACCTGGCGTAAGGTTACCCCTTCGGCTACCGTTGCTACGGCTAAACAATCTACTATTGGGTCCAATAATTTTCCAATCCGTACCAATCCTAAACCATACGCATTGGCTTTTACTACGGCGCATAGTTTGGTTTTGCCGTGTAAATATTTTTTTATCGTCGCAACATTTTTGGCAATCGTATGTAAATTAACTTGAACGGTTAACATGATTTGATATATGCTTAAATATGCGAATAATTGCAGGTACCCACCGCGGCAAAAAATTAGTTGAGTATTATACTCCGACGACGCGTCCAACTACTGACCGCGTTAAAGAAAATGTTTTTAATTTATTGGCTAATTATGTGGATTTCCACGGGTTGCGTGTTTTGGATTTATTCGCGGGAACAGGTGCTTATGGTATCGAATGCTTATCGCGCGGGGCAGCCTTTGTGCACTTTAATGACTTAGACGGTGCCGCCTTGCAAGTAATTAAAAAGAATCTGGGGCAAACTTGGCATAATTACCGATCAACGCAAAAAGATTTTACGGCTGTTTTGTCCGAAAATTATGACCTAATATTTTTGGATCCGCCATATGATAGTAATTTTGGACCATCGGCCATCGATAAAATTAAACATGGTTTGATCGTTTTTGAAACCGACCGCGAATTCACACACACTCAAATAATTGCCGCTCGTCATTACGGTCGCACTTGGATTTACTTAATACAAAAATAAAAGGTAAGTCGCCAATAGCCCACATGCTAAAATTCCATGGGATAATTTATAGGCACAATAAAAACGCAAATTAATGTGGAATTCTTGCATGAAAAGTTGTTGTTGCATGGCGACCGATAATCCGCCAAAAGTCACAAAGAATTGCACCAAAAACGGATTAACCGTAGCGGCTGTACCGGTAGTCATTTCTAATAAGCCACCGATTAGTACGGGAAAGTGTAGAGTGTGCGTAAAAATATAAAAGAATAGAACCACGCCACTAACATTGATAATAGCACGGGTAGCGCTGCTTAAAGCATTACTGAAAGCGGTAAAAAACGGTTGATGTGCATGCCATACGAACGGTGGTTGTCGTAAGGAAACTGGTGTGGTACTTGATTTCGGCGACCATAGCCATGCATTAAGTATGGCGCTAATGACTGCACAAAGAAAAATGATACACCCCAGCTTAATGTCATGTAAAAATACCATGCCAGCCGTGGCAATTACGAACATGGGACTGGGGGTCGCCGTAGCGATTAAAAGCCGTTTGGCAGTTGGTAAATCAATTCGGTGTTGGGTGTATAAATCTTGGGTTAAACGGGCTCCGTTAGGATACCCCGAACAATAGGCCAGTATAGCAACCAGCCATGGTCGTGAAACTGATGATAAATTCAAAATCAAGCTAGTCAAAACGAAAAAAGGGAATAATACTGGCAAGACGGCGGTGCCAATTAAATGTAATCCGTCTTGTCCGACTGCTAAAAAATTCTGCAAGAAACTGGTCACTAAATATAAATATGCTTGCAAAAAAGGTGGTAGAAAGGTAACCTTCTAATATGAATGAAAATGAAGTACGTAATATGATGGCCGAGAACGGAGAGGAGCGAGTTGTGGGGCAAAAACTGTGTCATAACATTCGCCACGAACTTTATCCGATCTTGGAATATGATGACAATCAACAATCAATAACTGTGGTTAAGACGGATATTTACCCCAAACGCGCGATTAAACGCTGTGTAATTACTTATTTTCAAGATGTTGTGGTGAAGTTAGAAACCAGTTATAGAATTTTTGAAGCATTCAAATTACGGATTGAAGGTAAACGCCCAGAAGTTTATCAATTGGATACGCCCACTGAATCAATCTATATTTTGTTATGTCCGCTGGGCGCACCGCAAGCTGCCCGTATGATGGAAATTTTATCTGCCATGGGGGTGGAAAAATTTGTGGTCTGTGGTGGAGCCGGAACTTTGGACGACGCAGTAACGGGCAAAAAAATTTTATTGGCGTGTGCAGCAGTGCGTGATGAGGGCACTAGTTATCATTATTTACCACCCGCGCGTGAAGTTACAATTAATGATAAAGTCCGCCAAAAGGTTGTTGCATGTTTGGAAGCGGAGCAGCAAGACTTTTTAACCATTAAAACTTGGACTACCGATGCTTCTTTCCGTGAAACGCCGGATAAGGTTGAGATGCGTCGCAAGGAGGGTTGCGCCACCGTTGAAATGGAATGTGCTGCTTATTATGCGGTTGCTGAATTTAAGGGACTGGACTGTGCGGTCTTACTGTATGCGGGTGATGTTGTTCACGAGGCGGGGTGGGATTATCGCAATTGGCATGCTCGCACTGATATGCGCGAACACTTGTTTGACTTGGCGGTAAAATGTGTTTTGAAATTATAAAAATTTTGGTATATACTTAATTATATGAAATTAGAAGAACAATTAGAAAATTTTTTCCGTGATAAAATCAAGGTTGGCAAAATTAGTCCACAAAAATATCCGATCGCTGTGCCAATGTACAAAACCGATTCCGGCTTGTACGAAATTTATTTAATTGTTGCTAACGATGGACATTTTTATTTGAGTGATGAAGGTGCTACCTTGAAAGAATTGGATCAAATTTTTGAATTATCCGAACCTGATGTAATTAAAAATTTGGTTGCAATTTTGAAACAATACGGTTGTCGTAAAGACGGCAATAATATTGTTATTGATTGCACGCCTAAAAATATTCATATTAATTTGTCATATTTAATTCAGGCAATTTCTTTCATGTTAAATATGAAGATATTCTACATCTAAAAGCAGGCGGACTATGAGTGCGATGTTTGATAATCCGAATAAAACCTACATTAAAAGTAATGCTGGAACTATCATGCATCTTTTGTGGTTTGTTTGTGGCCTGTTATTATTGTTAGTGACTGGATTATGTGCTTTCGTGGTATTTGGCCGTGATGATACTAGCAATTACCATTTTGATACGGCGGGACAGTTTTATTACCAACTTACTGATGATAAGGCTACGCTAGTAGCGTTTACCAATAAAGACGCCGAAAGTTTCACCATACCAGCTACTGTTAATTATGGTGGAAAAGATTATGCCGTTACTGTTATTGATAATCATGCATTCAGTAACAATAACCATTTAACCGAAGTTATTATTCCGGATAGTGTTACCGAAATTAAGGGCGATAGTGTAAAACAGACTGGAGCGTTTTCGGGTTGCGTTGCCTTAAAAAAAGTACAATTGGCCAACGGTCTTTCCCGCATTGGTGCCTATGCTTTTAAGAATTGCCTAGCTTTAACCACAATTGATTTTCCATCCAGTGTGCAATATGTTGATGCCGGTGCATTTATGGGGTGTTTTAATTTGCAGGCGATTACCTTAAATAGTAATAGTATTTTAGGAGAGCATTGTTTTGACGATTGTATTAAAGTCGACACTTTGATCTTATCAAATGAAGTTAGCTTAGACAATGATAAACGCCAAGTTTTGGCTGCTTTGCCTAAATTGTCAAATTTTGTGACCAATGGCAATGCTAACTATACGGTTATGAACAATTGCTTAGTTACTCGTACTAATACTCCTAATGATACTGTGGTGTTGGGTGGGTATAGGGCACCGGTGCCTGATAATATTAAATGCATAGCTGATTGGGCGTGGGGTAAGCGTGCCGCTGGATTAATTTATGTTCCGTCAACGGTAACCGATATTGGTGCTAATAGTTTTGATAAAAACGCATTAAAATCAATTTATACTGATGCTGCCGAAAAACCACAAACTTGGTCAATCGCAGTTCCAGTTTATACTGGTGCACGAGCCATTACTTTTGACGCCAACATTGATGGTGTAGCACCAGTTACCAGTTATGTTTATCAAAACGGTGCCATTGAAATTGAACCGACTTATGTAGAATTGTTTCATGATGTAAAAAATGGCAATCCATTTAAACAATGGAATAGGGTTGGTAACACTTATATTGCGCAGTATTACGAAGATGTAGCGACACCTACCGATCTAGATGAACTAGAAGATGCACTGGATACTGCCGAAGTGTTCAAAAATGACGAAGACAAGCGATTAAAATTTACCCTTGATTTCTGGGAAGCTTTCAAAACTCTTTACGAACAAGGTAAGTACCTGCGTAGTCAATCTACGCCTAATCAATATTTGGTCCAGGATTTGACCGCACAACTGGTGGCAGTAAATCAACAAATTAACGATGCAACTGATACGGAAATTTTAGAGAGTACGGACTGGACTGTCGGGTTGAAAAATTTACTTAACGCTATTGACCAATTGGATCCAGATGATTTATCTAATCCAGAACAGTATGCTGCGCTAGCAACATCCATTAGTGAAGCGGATATTTTGCTTGAAAATTCAGCTGGGATCAACGCGGATACTGCTCAATATAGATGGAAAGAATTGCGCAAACTCTATGAAAAATTACTTGTTGATTGTAGTGAAAATGGTTTATTACAGCGCGAAATTAAAACCTGTCAGAACTTAAACCGCGCCGATTACAATGCTGATGATTGGCAAAAAATGCAGCAGGCGTTACAAACAGCGGAACAGATCATTGAATATAATTTGACCGATAATTTGAGGGTGACCACAATTCGTAAGAATTTGCTTGTTGCGCGTAATAATCTGTGTGAAGTAACTTGGTCGGATGCTGTTACTAAATTGAATGCCTGGGTTTCGGTTTGTCATGACCTTTCGGAAAAAGATTATGAAAAGAACGGATATGACCGTTTGCGGATTGAACTTTTGACCATTGTAAATAAAAAACTAGATAATAACTCCGCAGTTAATGCCGAAATTACAAATTTGCAAAACCGCTATCAAAACTTAGTTCCTGCTAATGATTATAGTGCCTATCAAAATCACAATACTGGTATTTTGAACAAAAAGTCCATTCCTTTTTTTATCACAGCGGTACTGTTATTTACTGGGGCAGTGGCGGCCGGTGCTAAGGCGGCATCATTAAAAAAACAGCTGCGTCAAACCCAAGAATAAGTGTTGACAGAGACGGGTTAAGTAAGTATAATATTAAATCTGCGTTTGGCAAGCCTGTTGCGTGTGATAAAAAAGAAACACACGGCCAAGCATCAGGAAACCCAAACTTGATAAATCAAATAAGGAGAAGAAAATGGCTGAACAGAAACAAAAAATTCGTGTGCGTTTGTCAGGTTATGACTATCAAGCTGTTGATGCAGCGTGTGGTCGTGTGCGTGAAATCGCAGAACGAAATGGTGCAAAAATTGTTGGCCCTGTGCCGATGCCGACCGTTCGTGAAGTTGTAACGGTTATCCGCAGTCCGCACAAGTACAAAGATAGCCGCGAACAATTCGAATCTCGCACCCACAAGAGGTTGGTTGATATTTACAACCCAAACCAAAAAGTCGTAGAAGCGTTAACTCGTTTGGAAATGCCTGCCGGTGTTGACATTCAGGTTAAATTGTAAGGGGTAGTGCACAATGGAAAAATATTTAATTGGTAAGAAAATTGGCATGACTCAGTTATTTGATGAAACTGGTAAAGTGATTCCGGTAACTGTTGTTGAAACTACACCAAACTATGTAACCCAAATTAAAACTGAGAAGTCTGATGGTTACAATGCAATTCAAGTTGGTGCTATTGAACAAAAGAAAAATTTAACTACTAAGCCCGAAGAAGGACACTTCAAAAAAGCCGGTGTTTCGCCAAAGAAGGTTTTGCGTGAATTTATTACCGCTAATCCGTCCGAATATCAATTGGGTCAAGAAATTAAGTGCGATGTTTTTGCATCGGGTGACTTGGTTGATGTGACTGCCAATACTCATGGTCATGGATTTACCGGTGCCATTCAACGCTGGAATAATGCGCGTGGTCGTATGTCCCATGGTGGTGGTCCGGTTCATCGTGCACAAGGTTCTATCGGTGGTCGTACTTTCCCAGGTCGTGTTTGGAAAAATAAACACATGGCTGGTCAGTATGGTAACGAACAAGTTACTGTTAAGAACTTACAAGTGGTAAAAGTCGATGTTGCAAAAAATTGCTTAATGATTAAAGGTAGCATTCCTGGACCTGCGGGTCGCGTTGTTACCGTGCAACAAGCAAAAAGCGCAATGAGAGGTAACAAATGAAACTTAATGTGATTGATAAAACTGGTAAGACGGTTGAAGAATTAGAAGTTAGCAAAGAAGTTTTCGGCGCTGAACGCAATGAAGTTTTGATTCACGAAGTAGCTGTGGCTTTAAATAATAATCAACGCCAAGGAACCAAGTCAACTTTGACTATGTCAGAGGTTCGTGGTCACAAGAAAAAACCATATCGTCAAAAAGGTACTGGTAATGCGCGTCAGGGTACTACCAAGGGTCCGCAATTTACTGGCGGTGGTATTGTTTTTGCACCAAAACCGCGTGATTTCTCGACCAAGATTAACCAAAAGAAAAAAACAGCAGCCTTTGTTTCGGCTATCTCAGCCAAATTGGCCGATAAGGAAATGTTGGTAATTAAAGATTTAAAATTGAAAGAGGCAAAAACTAAATTGATTGCCAATCTGATTGAAAAATTAAAATTAGAAGGCAAATCCGTTATGTTTGTAAATCCTTATAATACTGAACTAATTCGTGCTGTTGCGAATATTCCACACGCTGAGGTTACTACTGGTGAACAATTGTCAGTTATGGATATTGTTAACCATCGTATTTTGGTTGTGTCAGTGGACGCTGTTAAGACGATTGAAAAACAATATGGAGGTGCTAAATGATCGCTCATGATATTATAATTCGTCCTTTGGTAAGCGAAAAGAGTGTCGCCTCAATTAAAGCTAAAAGATATGCTTTTGTGGTACACCCTGATGCAGACAAAACTCAAATCAAAAACGCCGTTGAAACATGCTTCGGTGTAAAAGTCGAAAAAGTGACAACGATTAACTATCAAGGTAAAGTTAAACGCCAAGGCAAATATGAAGGCCGTCAATCGGCATGGAAAAAAGCCTATGTCCAATTAACAAAGGAAAGCAAACCAATCGAATTCTTCGAGAGTTTGCAATAAGGAGAGTGAAGAATGGGTATTAAGAGGTTTAATGCAAGAAGTGCAGGTTCGCGTTTTAAGACCGTTTCGACTTTTGAAGAAATTGATAAAAATGCAAAACCTGAAAAAAGTTTATTGGTTACTAAAAAGAAAACTGGTGGACGTAATGTTTATGGTCGTATTACAACCCGTCATATCGGTGGTGGCAACCGTCAGCATTATCGCGTAATTGATTTCAAACGCGACAAGCGTATGGTTCCGGCTGTTGTTGATTCAATTCAATATGACCCAAACCGTACCGCCAATATTGCTTTGTTGCACTATGTTGATGGTGAAAAGCGTTATATTATTGCGCCATTGGATTTGAAAAAAGGCGATAAAATTATTGCTGGTGAAAATGTCGAAATCAAGATCGGTAACGCTATGCCGTTGTCCGTGGTCCCAGTAGGTTCAATGGTACACTGTATCGAAATGCAACCGGGTTCTGGTGCTAAAATCGCTCGTTCGGCGGGTATGTATGCCACCTTGGCTGGTCGCGATAGCGGTTACGCAATTTTGAAAATGCCGTCTGGTGAAACTCGTCGTGTTCCGGAAACTTGCTATGCCACCATTGGTCGTATTGGTAACTTGGATCATGAATTGGTATCATTGGGTAAAGCGGGACGCAAACGCCATATGGGTGTTCGTCCGACTGTGCGTGGTGTTGTTATGAATCCGTGTGATCACCCGCATGGTGGTGGTGAAGGTAAATCGCCTGTTGGATTTGCTTCTCCTGTTACTCCGTGGGGTAAAAAGACTTTGGGTTATAAGACTCGTAAACAAAATAAACCATCGAATCGCTTTATTGTAAGCAGGAGGAAGAAATAATGAGTAGAAGTATTAAAAAAGGACCTTATGTAAATCAAAAATTGGTTCGCCGCATTGAAGAAATGAATGCTGACCAAAGCAAGAAAAAGGTCTTAAAAACTTGGTGCCGTGCCTGTACAATCTTGCCATCTTTTGTTGGTCACACGATTGCTGTGCATAATGGCCGTAAACATATTCCTGTTTATGTTAAATCTGAAATGGTTGGTCACAAATTAGGTGAATTTGCACCAACCCGTACTTTCAAGGCCCATGGTGGTATTAAAGCCATCGCGGCCAAAGGTAAAAAAGGTTAAGAGAGGTAACAAAATGAGCAGAGGAATTAAAGAAAGAAAACAACGCCAAGAAGCTAACCGTGACAAACGCCCTTATGCAATTGCCCGCTATATTCGTATTCCTAATTCTAAGGTGCGCTTCGTTTTGGATTTGATTCGTGGTAAAAGTTATGAAGATGCAGTTAATATTTTGAAAAACTTAAACAAATCGTCTAGTCCAGTTGTGTTGAAAGTATTGAACAGTGCGGCTGCTAATGCGGAAAATAACTTGGCTATGTCGAAAGACAATTTGTATGTTGCTGAATGCTATGCTACTAACGCACCGCAAATGAAACGCATGATGCCGCGTGCTCGTGGTCGTGCGGACCGTATTTTGAAGCGTTCATGCCATATTACTATCCGTTTAGATGAATTAAAAGTTGGTCAAAAAGTTGCCAATAAGCCTGCCGAAAAAACAGCACAGAAGGCAAATGCTGCTAAAACTGCTGTAAAAACTGCACCTAAGGCAACCAGTGCCAAAACCGCAGCCAAGTCTATTCCGACTACTAAAGCTGAAAAGCCGATTGCGGACCAACCTAACACGGTAAAACCGTTGGGTACCAAAGCGGTCGCAACTGAAAAGAAAATTACCGCAGCCAAGAAAACTGCGACTAGCGCGCCAAAGAAGACTACGGCGACAAAAAAGGAGGCTAAATAATGGGACAAAAAGTTAATCCTAATGGCTTTCGTACGGGTGTTAATAAGGATTGGAATGCTACTTGGGTAGCTCCAAAAAAAGATATTGCCGCCTATATTTTGGAAGACCATAAAATTCGTAAATTTTTAAATGACGAATATGGTTTGAAAGCTGGTTTGAATAATTGCAGTATTGCTCGTATTGCGATTGAACGCCGTAATTCTGTGGTTACCGTTAATATTTATACTTCACAACCGGGTATGATCATCGGTCAAAAGGGTGCCAATATTCAAATTTTGAACCAAAAATTACAAAAGATTGTTGGTACCAAAACATTGGAAGTTAATGTTAAGGAAATCAAGAGCCCAGATATTAACGCCGATTTGGTCGCTCAATCTGTTGCCAGTCAGTTGGAAGGCCGTAAGGCTTGGCGTCGTACCATGAAAATGGCAATTCAGAAAGCAATGAAGAACGGCGTTACTGGTATCAAGATTCAATTGTCAGGCCGTTTGGACGGTGCTGATATCGCTCGTTCAGAACACTATCAACAAGGTGTTTTGCCGTTGCACACTTTGCGTAGTGATATCGATTATGGTTTTGCGGAAGCTCATACAACCTTTGGCGTGATTGGTGTTAAATGTTGGATTTGTAACGGTGAAGTTAAAGGCAAGCGTATGCACAGTGGTGAAGTTGCTCGTCCAACTCGTGAACCACGCGCTAACTTTAACCGCGGAGAACGCAAGCCAAGCCATAACAATGGAGGTTACAGCGCTCGTCGTTATGAAGGTGGCGAAAAGAAAGATTTGAACCCATCGAAAAATTCTGGTGGTTATTCAAAATCATTCACCCCAAAATTAGCCAAGAAGGAGGGAACAGAAAATGTTAATGCCTAAAAGAGTAAAAAGGCGTAAAGTTCAACGCGGTCGTATGCGTGGTAAAGCTACCCGCGGTAATAAATTGACTTATGGCGAATTCGGTTTAGTGGCTACTGAACCAGGCTGGATTACTTCTAATCAAATTGAAGCAGCCCGTGTTGCCATGACGCGTTTTACTAAGCGTGGTGGTAAAGTTTTCATTAACATTTTCCCGCATAAATCTGTAACTAAGAAACCTGCCAACACTCGTATGGGTAGTGGTAAGGGAAATCCAGAATTATGGGTTGCTGTGGTTAAACCGGGTCGTGTTTTGTACGAAATCCACGGTATCAAAGAAGAAGACGCGCGTGAGGCTTTGCGTTTGGGTATGCATAAATTATCAGTAAAATGCAAAATTGTTGCTCGTGAACAACAAAATGCCGTTGCGCCCGAAAAAGTGGAGGTAATCAATGGATAAGGCAAAAGTTTATCATGATATGACAGATGCTGAATTGAATGCTGCTTATAAATCTAAGAAACAAGAGTTGTTTAACTTGCGTTTCCAACATTCAATTGGTCAATTAAAAAATCCAAAACAATTGGAAGCTGTTAAAAAAGACATTGCGCGAATTTTGACAGTGCTTAAATTAAGGGAGGCAAAATAATGGCTACAAACGAAAAATCAACCACTGTTAAATCTACGGCGAAGGTTACCAAAACCCCAATCGCAAAAGAAGCTAAGGCACCGGTCGAAGTTAAAAAGGTTGTAACCAAAGCGCCGAAAGCTAAAACTGTAAAAAAACAGGATACTGCTCGCATTAACCGTCGTAAAGTTTTGCGTGGTGTAGTTATCTCTAACAAAATGGATAAGACGGGTGTTATTGAAATTACACGCAAAGTTCCACATCCGCTTTATAAAAAAGTCGTAACAAAAACTACTCGCTTTAAATTTCATGATGAAAAAAACGAATGTTCAATTGGTGATACTATTGAAGTCATGGAAACCAGACCATTGTCGAAAGATAAATATTTCCGTCTGGTTCGTATTGTAGAGAAGGTTAAGTAAGGGGGAGGATAAAATGATTCAACAAGAAACTATTTTGACTTGTGCGGATAATACTGGTGCGAAAACCCTGCACGCATTCCATAATATTGGCGGTTCTTGGCGTCGTTCAACTGGTATCGGTGATACTATCGTTGCTTCTGTGCGCAGTTGTGATACTGATGGTCAAGTTAAATCTGGCGATGTTGTTAAATGTGTTATTGTTCGTACCGTTGCTCCAACACAACGCCCAGACGGCACAACTATTCGTTTTGACGATAACGCGGCCGTAATTATTGATAAAGAAGGCAACCCAAAAGGTACTCGTATCTTTGGACCTGTTGCTCGTGAATTGCGTGAAAAAGGTTACATGAAGATTGTATCCTTAGCACCGGAGGTATTGTAATGGAAAACACAATAAAGAAAGTTAATGTGCGCGTTGGTGATACCGTTTTGGTTTTAGCCGGTAACTATAAAGGTAAAAAAGGCAAAATTATCTCGGTCGATCCCGAAAATAACACCTGCAAAGTTGAAGGTGTGAACATTGTTACTAAGCACAAAAAAATGCGCAAACAAGGTGAAAAGTCTGAATTGAAAAAAATGGAAGGTTCAATCAACATTTCTAATGTGCAAATTATTTGTGGAAAATGTGGTAAGGCAACCCGTGTTGGTCACAAGATTGAAAATGATGTAAAACATCGCGTTTGCCGAAAATGTGGTAACATCTTGGATAAGAAGTTTGTCAAGGCAAAAGCCAAAGATGCTGAAAATCAAGAAGCTGCTGCAACCGCTAAAACAGAAGTCGCTAAGAAACCGTTGCAACGCCGTGAAGTTAAGCATGTAGCCGAATCAACTATTAAAAAGCCGGCGGCAAAGAAAACCGCATCAGTCGAAGCAACTACCAAGGGAGGAAAATAATCGATGGCAGAAGTAAAGAAAACTACCAAAGTTGCAACTAAGTCTGCAACCAAAAAATATTTGAACCGTGTGCATGAAAAGTATGTTACCGAAGTTGTGCCAGCATTGGTAAAAAAATACGGTAATATTAATGCGGTTCCTAAATTGGTGAAAATTGTTGTTAACACCCGTTTGGGCGATGTTAAAGACAACACCAAATCTTTAACGACTGCTGTCGAAGAATTGGCTTTGATTACTGGTCAAAAACCAATGGTTACGACTGCAAAAAAAAGTATTTCAAACTTCAAAATCCGTCAAGGTCAAAAGAATGGTGCCAAGGTTACCTTGCGTAGCAAGATTATGTACGAATTCTTTGATAAAATTTGTTCAGTAGCGTTACCGCGCGTTCGTGATTTCTCTGGTTTGTCACGCAAGAGTTTTGACCAATTTGGTAATTACACCTTTGGGTTCAAAGAACAATTGGTTTTCCCAGAAATTTCCTATGAAAAAATTGAAAAGTTGCGTGGTATGGATATTACCATTGTTACTACCGCAGCTAATAAAGAAGACAGCTTAGAATTATTGGAAGCTTTGGGCTTACCGTTCAAAAAGGAGGTTAAATAATGGCTAGAGCTGCGTTAAAAGAAAAACAAGCCCGCGGAGGACGCTTGAACGGTAAACCGTGTAAAGTTCGTGATTACACCCGTTGCAGTATTTGCGGTCGTCCGCATGCTGTATTGAAAAAATATGGTATCTGCCGTGTTTGTTTCAGAGAAAAAGTCGCAAACGGTGAAATTCCGGGTTTCAAAAAAGCAAGTTGGTAAAAGGAGAAAAAGAGAAGATGGCAAATGTAGTTACAACTGATCCAATCGCCGATATGTTGACTCGCATTCGTAATGCGATTCGCGCTCGTCATGAAAGTGTCGTAGTACCTTATTCAAATATCAAGGCTGAAATTGCCAAGGTTTTGAAACAAGAAGGTTACATTGAAGATTGTAAAAAAGTGACTGGCGATGGTAAAAAAATGTTGAAAATTACTTTTAAACTTGAAAATGGAGAACAAAAAGTAATTCAAGGCTTGCGTCGTATTTCTACACCTGGTTTGCGTGTATACGCGGGTGTCGATGAATTACCTCGTGTATTATCCGGTTTAGGTATCGCTTTGATTTCAACATCAAAAGGTATTATGACCGATAAACAAGCCAGAGCAATGAACTTGGGCGGGGAAGTCCTCGCTTGGGTATGGTAAGGAGGAACAAATGAGTCGAGTTGGTAAAACGATCATTAAAATTCCCGCAGGTGTGCAAGTCACTTATGCGGACCGCGTAGTTACCGTTACAAAAGGTAACAACACTTTGTCGCGTGAAATTCGTCAACCTATTGATGTTGAAATTTCTAACGATGAAATTAAAGTTACCCGTGGTAACGATGTAAATTTAAGTCGTTCATTACATGGTTTGTATAACCGTTTGATTCAAAACATGATTGTTGGTGTTACCGAAGGTTATTCAAAATATTTAATTTTGAACGGTGTTGGTTATAAAGCGACCTTGAAGGGTGAAGATTTAGTCTTGAATTTAGGTTTTTCACACCCGATCGAAATTAAATGTGAGCCGGGTATTAAGTTCAAAATTTTAACCCCTGCAGAAATTAATGATTTGAATTTAGGTAAAGAAGGTATCGGTGCGGTTATTTCCGTCAACGGTATCGATAAAGAAAAAGTCGGCTTGGTGGCAGGTAATATTCGCGACTTGCGTCCAGTTGAACCATACCATATGTATGGTATCCGTTATCGTGGCGAACGCGTACGCCGTAAAGAAAGTAAGTCCGGTGCTAAGGGCGCGAAATAAGGAGTAAACAATGATTAAGAAAGAAAATAAAAATTTAGCAAGAAAACAAAGGGCTAAACGCCAAGATGATATTATCGGAACAGCAGCTTGTCCGCGTTTATGCGTGTATCGTAGTTTGTTGCACATTTATGCTCAATTAATTGATGACAATAAAGGCACAACTTTGGTTGCTGTTAACACCAATATGCCGGCAATTAAAACCTTAATTAAAGGGAAAACCAAACGCGAAGCCGCTAATATTGTTGGTGAAGAATTGGCAAAAGCCGCTTTGGCTAAAAAAATCAAAGCTTGTGTTTTTGATCGTAATGGTTATGTTTACACTGGCCGTGTGGCTGCAGTGGCCGAAGGTGCTCGTAAAGGAGGATTAAAATTCTAATGGAAGAACAAGTAAAAAAAGAAGCCGTTAGTGCTGATACTTTGTTGGCAACATCAAATAAAGAAATGCGTGCTAATGCGCGTGAAACCAATAAAAAAGCATTGTATTCCAATGCTGCTCCTCGTAAACCGCGTCAGCAAACCGAAGACGAACAAAATGGCTTGTCCTCAAAATTGATTGGTGTTAACCGTATTACCAAGGTCGTTGCTGGTGGGCGTACTTTGCGTTTCAACGCCGTTGTTGTAATGGGTAATAAAAAAGGTATGGTCGCGGTTGGTTCTGGTAAGGCGCGTGAAGTTTCCGAAGCAATCAAGAAAGCTGAAAGTGATGCTAAAAAGAATTTCAAGAATGTTCCAATTAGCAATGCGACAATTCCGCATCGTATGATTGGTAAGTTCGGTACTACGCGTGTATTGTTATTGCCGGCAAAGGGTGGTTCTGGTATAATTGCTGGTGGTGCGGTTAAAGCCGTACTTGAATTAGCTGGTTATGAAGATGTGACCGCAAAGTGTTACGGTTCAACCAATGCTATGAATGTTGTTAAAGCAACAATGGCAGCGATTACTAAAATGCGTACCCGTGAAGAAGTGGCACGCTTACGCGGTAAAACCGTGGAAGAAATTTAAGGAGGAAATTAAACATGGCAGAAACAAAAACTACAACTAAAGCAACAGCAGCCAAGGCAGCTGCTCCTAAGAAAAGCGCTACTAAGAGCGCAACTGCTGTTAAAACCGCGGCAACCAAAGCCGTAGCAGTAAAAGCTCCTGCAAAAAACGCGGCAACCAAAGCTGCACCAGTAAAGGCAACTACAACTGCTAAAACTGCTCCTAAGGCGACTGTGAAAGCACCTGTAAAGCCAACTGGTAAAACAGCAGAAAAGAAAGTTGCTAAACCAGTTGCAACTGGCAAAATTCGCGTAACTATGGTTCACGGTTTAGCATCTTGTACCAAACGCCAGATCCGTACCGCCAAGGCTTTGAAATTGAGCCGTCCGGGCGATACTCGTGAACTGCCGAACTTACCATCAATTATAGGTGCTTGCAAAAAATTAGAACACTTAGTAAAAGTAGAAAAAATTTAAGGAGTACATCATGATTATCAATGAATTATCGCCACATCCGTTGGCAAGAACAAAAAAACATCGTATCGGTCGTGGTATCGGTAGTGGTATGGGTAAAACCTCAACCCGTGGTCAAAAAGGTGCTGGTCAACGCTCTGGTGCTGGTTTGCGTACGGGATTTGAAGGTGGACAAATGCCTTTAATGCGCCGTTTACCTAAACGCGGCTTTACCAATATTTTTTCAAAAGAATATGCAATTGTCAATGTTGATGATTTGAACGCGTTCAAAGCCAATAGCAAAGTTGATGCCGCGATCTTGCTTGAAAAGGGTATAATCTCTAAGGTGGGCGCATATGGTGTCAAAATTTTGGGCGATGGCGAATTGAAAGTTGCTTTGAAAGTAACCGCCAATGCTTGGACCAAAGAAGCTGAAAAGAAAATTAAAAAAGCTGGTGGGGAAATTAAAAAATGTTAAAAACTTTGCGCGAAGCCTTTGCACAAAAAGATTTGCGTCGTAAAATTTTAATGACGCTAGGGCTAATGATGCTTTATTGCGTGGGGTGTTTTTTACCAATCCCCGGCATTGATCCTAGTGTTTTTTCCAGTGCGGTTAATACTGCTGGTTCAAACAGCTTTTTAAGCTTGTTGTCTTCCTTGACGGGTGGTGCTCTATCCAAGGGTGCTTGGTTTGCGATTGGTGTTTCACCCTATATTACCTCGTCAATCGTGGTGCAATTATTATCGGTTGCTTTACCGAGTTTGCAGCGTTTATCTAAACAGGGGAGCGAAGGTCGCAAAAAAATTGCCGTTATTACGCGTTATGTAGCGTTAGTTTTGGCAATTATTCAATCAATTGCGATTGTTATTTCCATTAATACTGTCAGCAGTAAAACTCTGTTATGGAAATCAGCACCGGATTTCTTGGTTCAGGTCTTGGTTGTCATTTCCTTAGTTGCAGGTACCATGTTAACCGTTTGGCTAGGTGACAAAATTACCGAAATCGGCGTCGCTAATGGTATGAGTATGTTGGTTTTCGTCGGTATTTTGACTTCTGGTGTTACAGCTTTTACCAATAGTATTGTTAAAATTTTCACCGAAGGTATTGATGCGATCGTTACACCGATTGTATTTATCTTACTGTTGGTCTTTATTTTCGCTTTTATCGTAATGTTTGATTTGGCTGAACGCCGTATCCCTGTGACCTATGCTAAGCAAGTTAAAGGTAAT
Organism: Clostridia bacterium; assembly: GCA_017619495.1. GTDB lineage: Bacteria > Bacillota > Clostridia > Christensenellales > UBA1242 > RGIG8050. The sequence goes on from JAFZSF010000026.1 coordinate 34,742, forward strand.
AAAATGTACGGTGGGCAATCAACTAATATCCCGATTAAGTTAAATGCGACTGGTGTTATGCCAATCATCTTTGCTACTGCGTTGGTAAATTTTCCGCAGTTGGTTATGCAAATGTTGTTATCATTCAACAATAAAGGCGTAATTAATGCTTATGATTGGTATCAAACTTACATGGGAACAGGTACTTGGATTAATATTGTGGTAACTTCTTTGTTGATTCTTGGTTTCTCGTATTTTTATGCCACTTTAATGTTTAATCCGGAAGAAGTAGCTTTGCAGATTCAACGCAATGGTGGCTTTATTTTGGGTTATCGCCCGGGTAAGCCAACCACAGACTATTTGAAGAAAGTTTCTCGTAGGATTACTTTCTTTGGGGCAGTGTTCTTAATGTTAGTGGCGATGATTCCGTCATTATTGTTTACTAATATTTCAGCGATTGAGGGCGACTCTTTGACTACCGCTTTTACTTCAATTGGTATGCTAGTTATTGTGTCGGTTGCCTTGGAATTTGATAAATCAATCCAGAATCAAATGTTAATGAAACAATATAAAGGTTTCTTGAAATAATAAAATTAATAAGGGGGAAAAATGAATCTAATTTTAAATGGTGCCAGTGGTTGCGGTAAAGGTAGCATGGCAGGTTTTTTAGTTCGTGATTTTGGTTTAGTTCATATCTCGACTGGCGATTTGTTTCGTGAACAAATTGCCAAAAAAACACCATTGGGACAGAAAGTTGAATCATATGTTTCGACTGGTAAGTGGGTGCCTGATGAAGTTACCATCGAAGTTTTGATGGACCGCATTAAACAACCCGATTGCGCTAAGGGCGTCATTTTGGATGGTTTTCCGCGTACTTTAAATCAAGCTCAAGCTTTAGATAAAGTCTTGAAAATTGATTTAGTTATTGCCATTGATGTTACCGATGAAATTGTGCAAACGCGTTTAGGTGGTCGTTATATGTGCCGACAATGTGGAACAATCCATGCTGCGCGTTGGGATAAAATTGATAAATGTAAAAAATGCGGTGGCGAATTATATCAGCGTGATGACGATAAAGCCGAATTTATCCAAAAACGCTTAGAAAATTTCAAAAAAAATAATGGCGAAATTTTGAATTTCTACCGTGCGCAAAATAAGTTATTTGTTGTTCATGACAAACTTGAAAACACCCCAGCTGATACCTACGCTTTGGTAAAAGATGTGGTGGCGAAATTATGAAACAATTAACTGCTGCACAGATTTCACATATGCGTTACGCGGGCAAAGTTTTGGCGGATACTTTCAAATTTATCCGTCAAAATTTGCGTGCGGGTATGACTACGCGTGAAGTTGATAAAATGGCCGAGGATTTCATTGTGGCACATAATTGTTACCCCTGTTTTAAGGGAGTTTATGGTTATGAATATGCATGTAACACCAGTGTAAATGAAGAAATTATCCATGGAGTTCCCACCGATAAAGTTTTGCACGAGGGTGATATTATTACTGTCGATTGTGGGGCAGGGTTTAACGGTATTTGCACAGACGCATGCCGTACCTTTGCCGTCGGTAAAATTTCGGACGAAGCGCAAGCGCTAATCAATGTGACGCGTAATTGCTTTTATAAAGCTTTGGACAAAATGAAGCCAGGTGTTGAAGTTGCAATTGTCGGCAGAACTATTGAAAACTATATTAAGAGTACTGGTGGTTACAGTATATTGGAAGATTATTGTGGCCATGGTATTGGTAAAAACTTACATGAAGACCCATTAATCCCTAACTATATTGTACGCAATTCGCAATTGCAACAGCATGTGCGTAAAAAATTCCAGCCCAATACTGCTGTTTGTGTTGAACCGATGATTTTTGCGGGTAATAGTAACGCGGTTAAAGTTGCACCGGACGGTTGGACTGTAATTTCGACGCGTGGCGCATTAAGCGCACACTACGAAAACACTATTTTGGTTACTACACAAGGTGTTGAAGTTTTGACTAATAGTGACGAAAATTAACTGTTTTTAATATTAACGCCTTTGGGAGCTAAGATATACTCGGAGCTTGTTTTTTGCATAATCATGCCGCCGATTGCGTTAACAAACCCACAAATGTAATCCAAAAATCTTTGTGCTTCGGGTAGCGCAAAACGAGCCAGTGAAACAATGCAAGCGTTACCGTTAGCTAAGTTCGTTAAGATAGTAGAAATTTCGGCCGAAGTTTGTGGTGCAATCACCAATAAATTTTGATTAGCACTGACTTGCCCCAATAGGGCGTTATCAAAATTATTGGATAAGTTATTGTGTGTATTAAAAAATTGTTGTGTCGGTTGTGATTCAACCGTGGTAGTTTGGGTGGCAGACTGTACTGGTGTTGGTTGTGCAACTTGAATCAAAGACGGGGTAGCGCCATGCGTTAACCCGCTGTCGCCTAAAAGAACGGAAGCCGCTTCCATGCGCTGTTCTTCCAATGTTGGTTGAGCTGATGGCATTGTAGTTGTTTCAGCCGCGATTGGATTTGCGACCGGTTCCGCACCATCGCTTGTCTCAAAATTTTCTTCGTCAAGATTTTCTGTGTCAGAATCCATTGCCGATTCTGGTTGAACTTTTTTCTTTTCAATGGTAAGACCGTTTTTCAAAATGTGAAATAAACCCATAACATATTATCGCGCAGATTTTAATTGTTTGCAATTAGATTTATTGTTATAATGATTATTATGAATCGAATTACTGTTTTAGGTTGTGGGCGTTGGGCGTCATTTCATGCATGGTATCAAATTGAAAAACTACATAACGATGTAACTATGTGGGGGCGTGGTGACTCGTATTTTGTTCAATTAAAAGAAACTCGCAAGAATAGTTATCTTACTTTACCGGAAACTTTACGATTTAGTACTGATTTACAAGCTAGTATTGATTTTGCCGATACAATTATCGTTGCCATTGCAGCGCAAGGCCTGCAAGAGTTTTCTAAGCAAATTGGTGAATATAAACCACAGAATAAAACTTTCGTTTTGTGTATGAAAGGGATTGACCAAAACACTGGCGAAAGATTAAGCGAAATTTTGCGTAAAAACATTGACGATAGCAATCATATTTGTGTATGGGTGGGACCGGGTCATGTTGAAGAATTGACCGCAGGACACCAAAATATGATGGTAATGGCTGGTGACGATAAAGCTACTGTTAAAAAACTTATTAACATGTTTACCAGCCCCTTAATTACTATTCTCATGAACGATGATTTATTAGGGGTAGAGGTTGGTGCCGCAGCGAAAAATGTAATGGGTATTGCTGCTGGTATTTTGGACGGTCTAGGCCAGTCTTCGTTAAAAGGTGCCTTAATGGTGCGTGGCTGTTATGAAGTTTCCTTGTTAATTGAGAAAATGGGGGGCAACCGTATGACAGCTTTTGGTATGAGCCATTTGGGCGATTTTGAAGCAACACTATTTAGTAAAAATAGTCATAACCGTCGCTATGGTGAAGAATTTATTCAAGATTGTTTATCCGATGATATTGGCACTGCCGAAGGTGTTAGCACTGCAAAGGCTATTCATGTTTTGGCTGATAAATATGGTGTAGTTATGCCAATAACTAACACTATATATAGTATTTTACATTGCAACGGCAGTAAAAAGCATGTAATCAATGATTTGTTTGAAATGGTCAAACAAAAGGAATTTGATTATGAATAACGAATATTTTTCATTTGTAGTTACTGGTAAATCTTCAGAATGTTTTGCACGTACGGGAATTTTTACAACACCGCATGGTAAAATCGAAACACCGATTTTTATGCCGGTGGGAACACGCGCTTCAGTAAAGGGTTTGGCGCCAGAGGAAGTTGAAGCCGCTGGTGCACAAATAATTTTAGCGAATACTTACCATTGCTTTTTGCGGCCTGGGGCAGATATCGTAGCACAAGCGGGCGATTTACATCAGTTCATGCATTGGCACAAGCCTATTTTGACCGATAGTGGTGGTTTTCAAGTTTTTTCCTTGGAAAATTTGCGTAAAGTCGATGATGATGGCGTTTCGTTTAAAAGTCATATCGATGGTAAAATTTTTAAATTTACACCAGAAAATAACATGGAAGTTCAACATAAACTTGGGGCGGATATAATTATGCAATTGGATATTTGTTCGCCATACGGAGCAACCCGTGAACAAGTTATTGAAGCCGATATGCGCACGGTAGATTGGTTGAAAAGGTGTTATTTAGCCCATCAAAACCCTAAACAAGCTCTTTTCCCAATTATTCAAGGTAATTTTTATAAGGATTTACGTCTGAAAAGTTTGGAAAATGCGCGACCTTATATTAAACATGGAATTGCCATAGGTGGCTTAGCAATTGGCGAACCCTTTGCGGTATTGAAAGAACATTTGCAAAACTTGGCACCGCATTTGCCAGTTGAAGTTCCACATTATTTAATGGGTGCCGGTACACCTGATTATATTTTTGAAGGCGTTGAAAATGGTATTGATATGTTTGACTGTGTGTACCAAACGCGCATGGCGCGTCACGGTATGGCAATAACTGATGACGGTAATATTAATCTGCGCAATCAAAAATATCAAACCGATTTCACACCGATTCAGTCCGATTGTCAATGTTATGCCTGTCGTAATTATACTAAGGCTTATATTCGTCATTTAATTACGGTAGGGGAAATGTTTGGTGCGCGTTTACTATCGTTGCATAATATTCACTGGACTTTGCAGTTGATGGATCGCATTCGTACGGCAATCCGCGAGGATCGTTTTGTTGCTTATAAAAAAGCATTTTACGAACGCTTCTATCATGACGATGAACATAAATAAGTACAAATTTTGGTTGTATTTGCTGGTAAAATAAGCTATAATACTTATTATGGTAAGTAATATTGTTTCTTATATCTTAATTGGTGTCCTATTGTTAGGCATGGTTGTCTTAATGTTAGTGCAAGGACGCCGTCAAAAGAAAGCACAAGAAGATTATATGTCAATGTTAGATACATTGCGTCCAGGGGTAAAAGTTAAAATGGCATCTGGTTTGTTGGGACGCATTAAAGAAATCCGTGAAGAAGCACCAGGTTTTAAAACTATTACTTTGCATATTGGTGAAAAGAATCCTGTTGAGATGACTTTTGTAATTGAGGCGGTACAGGGCATTGTTAACGAAGAGGCAATTAATAAAATTAACGCTGAAAAAGCAATAGCGAGTGTTGGAGCGGAAAAGGCAACCGAAGACAACAAGTCCGAAGTTAGTGCTACTGATGTGAAACTCGCCAAGGCTGCTTCCAAAAAGCAAACAGTAAATAAAAACAAGTAAATGCACCAATTAGTGGATAACCATGTTGAATAATGTGGGTAAAGCCGTAAAATGATGCTATGAATGCGATTAAACAGATACAAGCCGTTGTTACGCACGGCTTGTTTTTTGTTACGGGAAAAATCTTTTGTGTGCATTTTATAATGGCAAATAGTGCGGTGTATTGGCTGGTTAAGATTGCTAGTAGTATAATGACTGTGGTAATAGGGGTTGGAACAGCACTGAGCAGTGGCATAGGATCAGTTTCAGTGTGAGTTGTCTTGATGGTGATTAAAATTATGGTGAGTAAAAATGTAACAAAAATGGCAGTAATTAGTCCGGCCCAAAGTAGTGTGTTGCGCTTGTGCCGTTTTGCGTTAGCGATAATTAGCTCGGGAAACATAAAACAGTTTAATCCAGCGTACATGATTGCCCAATAAATTGTTGGCATAGTGTGTTTCCAATTTATGGCTTTTGTATCGATGAAATTAGCTAATCGTGGTAGTGTGGTGGATGTGATTAGTATGATAATTGCAGCTACAATTATTGTGTTAAGACGCGTCAGTTTCTGTATGTCTGACAGGGCGAAAATTGCACTACAGAGCAGTGAAATAAGGCAAATCCAGTGGTTGGTAATTTGTGTAATTCCAGCTGTCATGGCGGTATATAGTATTAAATATATTATAACAATACCTATATGTAGGGTTTTGCTTATTTTGGGGCTTGATTTATACACGGTTTGTTCTGTTCGGGGGTAAAATAAAAATATTTCCAATGTAATCATACCAAAAATCCCAATTCCAACGATTGTTGCCGTTAGTCTAACGGGAATTTGCCAATTGCCAAAAAAAGTGATTATTTCGGCACCCGTGGCAAAACCTGCCCCGATAATTGAACCCAAAAACAGCATTGTGCTTTCAAAAATCGCCATTATAGCTTAATTCCAAACTTGAATGTCCTCATAAGGTACATCTTCGGTATGCGGTCTGTATACAACGCCATCTAAGAAAGCTGGATTTGTCATTGCTATTACTGAACCATAGAGCGGGAATGGCTCAGTCTTCACAATAAGTAGAACATAAGGATTTTCCTTTGATGTATAAACGCTGTCGTCGGGATGGATAAGGTAATTGATCGAATCCTTGTATTCACCCTTAAAATCACTGACTTTACCGATATACTTATCCTGTGTGTATGCGGACGCATCAATCTCGGTATTATCATTATATGTTACACCATTCCATTCAATAGTGCAACGAAACAAACACCACATATTGCCGCCACCATTTGAAGGATTTTCAGGATTTTCAGGAACGCTCTGTGTTGCAGGCTCGGTTTGCTGAACAGGCGGAGTAGTCTGCTGCATAGGAGCTTCAGTCTGCAACGCAGGGGCTTCTGTTGCTCTCTGTGACTCAGTATTAGTATTTGCGA
>JAFZSF010000027.1 GCA_017619495.1 Clostridia bacterium
GTTTCAAGCGTAATTGGTTAATTACATTTAAGCCGTTACCTACGGTGATTTGGATTACGCCTAAATATAACGACAAGGCAAAAAAGAAAGTAGCATCGTTACCTAATGGATCAATGATGGTACGGTTCATCACAAAGGTTGGCAAGTTTAGTCCAAAGAAACTGTTAAACAGTAAGCCCCATAAAGCGGCGGAAATACCACCCATACAAAACAAAGCAAGTAATTGGCGCGTACCACCTTGCGGGCGACGCAATAATAAGATGACCGCGGTAATTACCGATAACAACAAACCGTAACCAACATCGCCAAACATGGAACCAAAAAACAAAAAATAGAAAATGGCAACAAATGGGTTCGGGTCAAGGTCGTTACGACCGGGGGCACCATACATCATAGTTATCGCATGATAAGGTGCGACCAGCGGAGTATTGTGAACTAACGCGGGTGGGTTGTCGGTATTGGTCGCATCGGTCAAAGTGACTGCCACATTTTTGTCGGTTTTGTTGATTAGTGCGGTAAACTCGTCCGCGGTACGCGCAGGAATCCAGCCGTGTACGACAAAACAATATTTAGTTTGAATTGTGGCGGTCAAAATTTCCAAAGTATCAATTTCGTTTAATAAATAATCGTAATAGGTTTTTAATAAGTTGACTTGTTCCGTAGTCGGTTGGTTTTGGTCAGTAATCTTTTTTAACTCAGCGATTAAGTTTTGGTTCTGTTGAGTTAAATACGCAATTTGTGCTGCGGGAGTGCGTGTAAAAGTGTAATAACTCGGGAATGGAGTTAAGTTGTAATCCAAAATTGTTTCGGCAATTGGTTGGTTCTCCGTATCGCCGGTCATTACGACCAAAAGTTTTTGGTTCGCGGTGGGGTAGGTTTCGTAAATAAATTCTTTGGTATCAATATCGTTGGTAAAACGCGTAAAATCATTAACGGTAATTAATCCCGCCAATACAAAAGCGTTTTTGGTCGATTTTAATAAATGGGCGGGGATAGGTAAGTCACGGAACTGCTGTAAGCTGTCAATGGTAGTTTGGTTCAAATTGATTTGGGTTTGCAAATCCATAGCAGCAATTTTAGCTTGTTCATATTTGGTAAGTAAAGTTTCAATTTGCTTGTGTTTTTTACTGACTTGTTTCAACTCTTGGTAAGTTAAAGACAAAGTTTTATGGTTAACTTGCCAATAATTTAATACGCCTGTCACACGGTTTAATTCGGCGTTATATTGATTTTTCAAACTGGCGTCGGCGGGTGACAGTGGGTTAGTACTGCTTTTATAAAAAGTAATTTGGAAGTTGCCGGTAGCTTTCAAAGTGTCAATAATTTTTTTTAGGCTGGTGCGTTCCCCAACTAGGGAAACTTTTTTCATTTTTTCAATCATGATTACGCCCCATGCACGGCATGGATAATGTAGTCTACGGCCGCATCTAATTTGGTTTGAGGAACATCAATTTTAACCACGGGGTCAGGTAAAGGTTCTGGTTGTGGTAATTCAGTCAGCGCGCTGGCAATTTCAAGGTTAGTATTGTTTTCAATTTTGGTAATTTGCTGATAGGTTTGTTTTTCAATTTCCCTTACTTTTATATTGGCATCAGTAATCATCTTTTCAGCCTGTTCTTCGGTATCATGCAGGGCTTGTAAGGTATCAGCTAACATAATAGTTAGTCTAATCCCTAAACCCCCAATTGACAAGCAAATTTCGTCTTTAACACCTATATATATAGGAAATGCAAGACTTTTATGGACTGACCGCGCGCGCCGTGGAACAAGCCCGCGCCGAGTACGGTGCCAACACTTTAATGCCACCCAAAAAGCGTAGTTTTTGGCAAATTTTCATTGGTAATTTGGGTGACCCGATTATGAAGATTCTGATGATTGTGACGGGAATTAATCTGGCGTGTTTGTTTTATACCCATAATTTCTTAGAAACTTTCGGTATCGTCATGTCAATTGTCATTGCGGTAACAGTGAGCACTTTAAGTGAATTGGGTAGTGAATCCGCCTTTCAAAAATTGGAAAAGATGTCCGGACAAATTCAATCCCGGGTGAAACGGGCGGGCAAAACGGTATTATTACCTGCCACCGCGATTGTGGTGGGTGATATCGTTTTACTTAGTTCGGGGGATAAAATTCCCGCCGACGGGGCAATCGTGGCGGGCGAACTGAGTGTGGATCAAAGTATCTTAAACGGTGAAAGTTTAGAGTGCCACAAACGCGTGACAGGTAAGCTTAAATCTGCGTCCAATTTCTTGGCGCCTGACCAATTATTTTCGGGTACCGTTGTGACGGGTGGCACTGGGGTAATGCGGGTTACTACGGTCGGTGCTCAAACGGTTTATGGGCAAATTGCGGCGGGGTTAACGGAAAATCCGCCAACCAGTCCGTTAAAAGTTAAACTCTCCAAATTGGCTAATTTGGTTTCCATTATTGGTTACATAGGTGCTGCCATTGCCGCCGTCACTTATTTAATCAGTGTCAGTGGTGGGGGTATTTCTTTGCACGAAATTCTAACCGCGATTACTTTGGTGGTTTCCGTAGTGGTTATGGCGGTACCAGATGGTTTACCCATGATGATTACCGTGGTTTTGTCGACCAACATGCGGGCGATGATGCGAGACCAATTGTTGGTACGCAAACTGAGTGCGGTAGAAACGGCGGGGAGTTTGAATATACTTTTTACTGATAAGACGGGCACCATTACGCAAGGAAAATTATCGGTGTGTGGGGTGCTGTTACCCAATGGTCAATATGTAACCAGTGATTTTTGCCATGCGCTGGGTGGTTTTGGACAGATATTGGGTACCGCGTTGGTAGTCAATAACGAAGCGGAACCAACGGCACAAGGGTTTATTGGTGGCAACATTACCGACCGTGTCTTGGCAGCGTTTGGTAGCGAATTGTTAGGTGGCACCATTCCTGCGGTAACCAAACAACACATTGAACCGTTTTCTTCCAGTACCAAGTATATGGCGACTACGACTGCGCAGGGCGATACTTATTACAAAGGTGCCGCCGAAGTTTTGTTGCCACGCTGTCAATTAGATGTTTTGGAACGCGCGCGTTTAATGCAAAAAGTAACTCAGTTAAACCGGCAAGCTATGCGGGTAATTTGTGTCACACAGGGGACCGTGTTACTTGGTTTCATTGTCATTCGTGATGCTGTCCGACCCGAAGCCTATACTAGTATTCAAAGTTTACACTCCGCACAAATTCAAGTAGTTTTGGTAACGGGCGATGCGCGGGATACCGCCGTCACAATCGCGCGTGAAGTCGGTATTTTGGAACAAGATGGGTTGGTTTTAACCAGTGATGAATTAAATCGATTGGACGATTCTGCCTTGGCACAGTTGTTACCTAGGTTGCGGGTGGTGGCGCGGGCATATCCCCAAGATAAAAGTCGTTTGGTGCGAGTTGCACAAAGTTTGAACTTAGTCGTTGGTATGACCGGAGATGGCGTGAACGATGCTCCCGCATTAAAGCGTGCCGAACTGGGGTTTGCCATGGGCAGTGGCACCGAAGTTGCGAAAGCGGCGGGCGACATCGTCATTATGGACGATAATATTCAGTCGATTACCAAAGCAGTTTCGTTTGGGCGTACTTTGTTTGAAAGTATCCGTAAGTTTTTGGTGTTCAAATTAACCATTAACTTTATTGCGATGGCAATCTGTATTTTGGCGCCACTGTTTGGTATTATCGCGCCCATTACTGTGATTCAAATGTTATGGATTAATTTAGTTATGGATACATTGGCGGGACTGGCTTTTGGTGGCGAAAAGCCGTCGCCAGTTTATATGCGGCAACCACCTAAACGCCGTGATGAAAGTCTGATTACCCGCGCTATGTGGAGTAAAATTATTTGGGGCAGTGTGTTTGGTAGTTTGATTTGTATGTGGTTTTTACTGTCTCCACGCATTCAAGATATTGTAGGTAACCAACAGGTTTTTGTCACTGTGTTCTTTACTTTCTTTATGTTTTTGAATGTTTGTAATGCATTTAATGCACGAGCGAACGGGATTAATTTATTACGGGGTTTGTTTAAAAACCACGCTTTTGTCATCATTATGTCCGCGATTATTGTTTCACAATTTTTAATTGTTTTTTACGGCGGTGGTATTTTCCGTACCGTACCTGTTGACTGGGGTTATATTATTTTTGCGGGAGTTTTAGCCTTGTCCATGTTACCCGCGGAAATGTTCCGGCGTGCGTTATTTCAGCGTTAAATAATTTGGCTTTTACGGACAAATTTCCAATCACCACTTGCCAAGTTACCTAAACTTAATTTACCTTCGCGCAAGCGGATTAAGTGGGTCACCTGAATATCCAAAGTTTCAAACATTTTGCGAATTTGGCGGTTGCGACCTTCATGGATAATAACTTCAATTTGGGTGCGGTCGTGTTTAATATAGGTAAAAGATGCGGGGGCAGTTTTGACGCCATCAATCTTAACACCATTAGATAGGGTTTCTAATTCGGCTTTGGTCACAGGACGGTCAACTGTGGCATGATAGATTTTATCCACATGGGTTGAAGGGTGGGTTAATTGTTTGGTTAAAGCTCCGTCGTTGGTTAATAACAATAAACCACAGGTATGATAATCCAAACGCCCCACGGGGTAAAGGCGGACTGAGTTTAGTAGTTTGGCGTATTGCTTAGGGTTGTTACGAATTACATCAAGCACGGTGGGGCGTCCTTGCGGGTCGTAAGTGGTGGAAACCACTCCGCTGGGTTTGTTTAATAAAATATAGACTTTATCGGTGGCAGGTTTGACCGGGCGATTATCGACGGTTACCGTAGCATCGTCGGGAATTAAGGTGGCTAGGTCGGTAATCACTACGCTATTTAAGCGGACACGACCTGCTTTTACCAAGTCTTCCACATGGCGACGACTACCAAGTCCACACAAAGCAAGATATTTGTTTACTCTCATCTAAAAAAAGTATATCATAAAATTGATGAATATCCTAATCGCAAATGTCCGTAATTTGGAAGCCCCCGAATTAAAAGTTTTAGCGGGTGAATTAGCCAAGAAGCATACGGTTACGGTTTGTTCACTGGAAGGCCCCAGTCGCCAAAAAGGTAACGCCTTTTCTTATAGTGGTTTTCCCATTAAGTTCAAACAGGTTTCCAATTATATGGTTAATGGCAGTCGGATCCCGGCGTATAAATTTCAGGGTACACCTGCTGATATGATTTCGGTAATGCTGGGTAATATTATGCGTCACCGTAAACCCCAAATTGTAATTTGCGGTATCAGCAACGGTATTTCGCTGGGAACCGATGTGTTCTGTTCGTCGAATATTGGTATGGCAATGCAAGCGGCGTTTAGTAATGTCCCCAGTGTTGCGGTCGGTGTACCAATGCAAATTGGTGGGCATAGTGAAGCCGAACTTTTGCCAGCTGCACAGTTTATTGCGAAAAATGTGGAAAAATTTGCCAAGGCCAAATTGCCGACCGATACCTTCTTGAATGTGACTATTCCCATTGTTAAGCAGTACGATGATTTCCAAGGCGTGGGCATTTCGTCCATGGATAATTTAACCAAGATGACCCGTTACTTGGAAAAAGTCGATTGTAAAGGTAATAAATATTATTGGGCACAACTGGTTGACCGCGATAGTTCGGCAAAAACGGTGGTGGCACCCACTGCGGGTATGGCGTATTTCAAAAAAAATTATATTATCATGGCACCGTTGACCTATAACTGTACCGATATGACTCACTTAGCTGAGATGCAAAAGGAGGTTGTCAAATGAAAATTTTGTTAACCAATGAGGCCGGTTGTTTTCATCCCGGGATTGTGGCATTGGCTAAAGAACTTTGTAAAGACCATCGCGTTTGTATCGTGGCACCACTGACTCAACAAGTTGGTTCCGGTCATGCTTTGACGGTAGATCAGCGCCCGTTACATGCGCAACAGTGGTTTGTGCTGGATAATATTAAAATGTGGTCCGTCGACGGCACCCCCTGTGACTGTGTCGCGCTGGCGTTAGATAAATTGTTGTTGGATAAACCCAATTTAATTATTTCCGGTATTGATTTTGCTAATAACCATGGCAATATGATCTATACCAGTGGGGTAGTGTCGGCCGCGGTGGAAGGTGCGATTCAAGGGGTTAAAAGTATGGCACTAAGTGCTGTCATTACCGATGAAAAGAAGGAACGCGCTTATCGCCGTGTTGCTAAATATGTGCGTCGTAAGTTGAACTACTTAGCTCAACAAATTCCAGATTATGGCGTGTTGAATGTTAATTTCCCCGCCAAGCTCAAACCTAAAATGGTGATGGCAGCGCCCTTAACCGACGGTATTTTGGATAATGAATACGAAATTGAGGTTAACCCATTTGGTTCAACTTTTGCGTGGATGAAAAACCCGTTACGCGAATTCGGGATTGATGTCTTTGCACAAAAGGGTGACCTATACTGGTTAAAACAGGGTTACATTACTTTAACACCATTAAAGTTAGATTTACTTAAAGGGGAAGCTTTGGAAAGCTTACAAAAGGCAGGAATTAAATTATGAACATAGCAATTGACGGGCCAGTGGCCAGTGGCAAGGGGGCAGTTACCAAAGGATTATCCATTAAACTCGGAATTCCGGCGTTGGATACGGGGGCGGCTTATCGTGCTGTCACTCTGTTTTTGTTGGATAACAATATTGATTTACACGACGAAAAATTAATTTTAATGAATTTGAACCGCATCGATTTGCGTATTTTTATGGCAGAAAACCACGCTGTGCGTGTCTTTACCCAAGGACAAGATGTGACACCGCGCATTCGTGATAACCGTGTGAGTGTAGCCGTGCCAGTAGTGGCTGCTTATGCTGGCGTGCGTGATTATGTTAACCACGCCATTGCCGAAGTGGCATCACAAGGTAACTTCATTTTGGAAGGTCGCGATATTGGTACGGTGGTATTACCACAGGCGGATTATAAATTTTTCTTAACCGCTTCTTTGGAAGTGCGTGCTAAACGCCGCAAAGCTGACTTGGACGCCAAAGGGGAAAAATTATCTTTATTGGAAGTTATGCAACAAGTTAAAGCCCGTGATGAACAAGATATTAATCGTGCCGTGGCACCATTACGCCAAGCGCCGGACGCAATTTATGTCGACAGCAGTAATTTAACCTTGGAACAAACCATTGACACCTTGGCAAAATATATTAAACTATAATTAATGGAAACAATCGTTCATGTCGAGAATGGCGAATATTTGGGTCAAACTCGTTTTGCCAAAGACCTTTTACCTCAATCATTGGCTTTGTCGGTAAAGGAAGTCCGTGGAGTTGCGGGGGTCGGCGAAATTAAAATTAAACGCTGCAAAGATAGTAATCATTTGAATGTTGATATTGAATTAATCGTTTCGACGGGTGATTCGGTGCCTGATGTGGCTTACCGAGTACAAGAAGCCGTGTTGAACACTGCTACACAATTTAGTGGCGATAAAGTTGATCAAGTGAACATCTATGTACGAGGCGCGAAGTATGGGGCAAGCTCTAAGCAGAAGTGAATCGCGTGAAGTTGCTTTGCGTTTGGTTTTTGCGTTAGGCCAAAAAACGGTTTTAGACCAGAATACTTGGTCATTGGCCTTGGACGGCAAAACGGCACCAGCACCAGAACAGCAATATATTAGTCAAATTTTGGAAAAGTTTAGTGCGGAACAAGCGTCAATTGATGCGCGTATTACCAGTCATTTACAAAAATGGACTTTGGACCGTTTACGCCAAACTGATTTGGCAGTCTTGCGTTTAGCGCTGACCGAAATGTTACTTGGCACTGTACCAGTGCCGGTGATTATTAATGAAGCGGTTAACTTAGCCAAAAAGTACGGCGAAGCCCAGAGTGGAGCTTTCGTCAATGGTATCTTGGCACAATTAGCGGAGTAATATGGAGTTATCGGTAACTCAGTTAAATAACTACATTAAATCGGTCTTTGTGGCCGAAGAAATGTTGCACAATGTTTTATTGACCGGCGAAGTTTCGGGAGTATCTGTGCGGGGTAGTAGTGTCTGGTTTATTTTGCGTGACCGTGAAGCAGCGGTGCCGTGTGTATGTTGGGACAAGGCGCGTTGTGTAGTTAAAGATGGTGACCAAGTAACTTTACGCGGTTCGGTCGATTACTGGCAAAAAGCGGGTAAAATTAATTTCAATGTACATGCTTTGGTGAAATCGGGTACGGGTGCTTTGTTGGAACAATTAAAGGCTTTGACTGAAAAATTAAAGCAAGAAGGCTTGTTCGACAAAAAGCAGGCTTTGCCAACCAAGGTTAAACGCATTGGGGTGGTTAGTTCGCGTTATGGGGCGGTGATTCATGATATTATGACGGTCACGCGTCGCCGTAATCCGGTGGTTGATATTGTGTTATATCCGGCTGCGGTGCAGGGCGAAAACGCGGCGCGCGAAATTTGTGCGGGCATTGCGTATTTTAACCGTACTAAAAAAGTTGATTTAATTATCGTTGCCCGTGGGGGCGGTTCTAATGAGGATTTATCCTGCTTTAATTTGGAAAGCGTGGCGCGTGCGGTTGCGGGGAGTGAATTACCCATCGTGGCAGCGGTCGGCCACGAAACCGATTTTACTTTAACGGACTATGTGGCGGATTTGCGTGCCCCTACGCCGTCAGCCGCCGCCGAAATGGTCGTGCCTGAATTGATTTCGGAAAAAGATGTGGCACTGCGACTTTGGAAAGAAATGAAGTACGCGATTACCAGTCGTTTAGCGCAGGTTCGTACCAAGGCACTGGGCTTTATGAATTTATTCCCTAAGGATTTCGTGGCAGTAGCCAAAGACGGACAAGTGGTCAAAAGCGTCAAAGCGCTACACCCCAAAGACAAATTGCAAATTTGCTTTAATGATGGTAGAATAGGAGTGACAGTCGATGAATAAAACAATTGCGGAATTAGAAAAATTAACTGAAAGTATCCAAGCGGAAAAACACATTGACCAAGCGTTGGATAGTTTTATTAGTGGCGCGCAGTTGGTTAAAACTGTATTAAAAGAATTGGACCAAGCCGAAGGCAAGGTGTACGAAGTCATTGATGATGTAGAAAAACTAATGGAGGAATAATGCTAAATACTTTGCGGATTCAAAATTTGGCTTTAATTCCGGCGGTGGAAATTAATTTCGGGGAACATTTCAATGTTTTAACGGGTGAAACTGGCGCAGGTAAATCCATTATTATTGGCAGTTTGAATTTCATCTTTGGCGATAAACTGTCAGTTAATGCCATTCGTCATGGTGCTGATTTTGCGCGTGTTACCGCGGTGTTTGATGACACTATTATTGTGCGCACCTTACACGCTAACGGTAAAAGTGAAATCCGCGTAAACGATGAACCCATGACGATTAAGGGGTTGCGTGAAGTCGCGGGAAACTTAATTGATATCCATGGTCAACATGATACGGAAAAATTACTGGACCCAAAAAATCATTTAAGTATTTTGGACGCTTTTGCCAAGGTTGATGTGACTGCTTATCAAACGGCTTACCATGAATTACAAACTTTACGCGCGGAATTGGCCACTTACGGCGATAATCCCGAAGAACGAGCGCATTTGTTAGATTTATATCAATACCAAATTGACGAAATTGAACGCGCACACTTATCTGCTGATGAGGAAGAGACGCTGGAACAACGCGCCTTGGTATTACGCAATGCGGAAAAATTAGCGGAAGGTTTACAATCTGTGGTTGATAATTTAACCGATGGGGATAGTTCCTTGGGGGTAGCGGAAAAACGCTTACTGGGTGTGCAACAGTACGATGTAAAATTGCAAGGTTGGGCGGAACGACTGAGTGCGGCGAACGGGGAAATTACTGACATCTTGTTGGATTTGCGTGATTATTTAGATAATACGGATTTTAGTGCCGACGCATTGGAAAGTGTTTATGACCGCTTGGACGCGATTAAAAACTTGAAACGCAAATATGGTGCAACCGTAGCCGATGTTTTAGCCTACTGTGAAAAAACCAAAGCCGAACAGTTACGGTTATTATCGGCGGGTGATACCATTCAAAAATTACAAACCCAAATTGCTAACCAAAATGCTGTGGTGGTTAAGTTAGCGGCGGAATTAACCGCGACCCGTCAAGCAGCTGCCAAAGTACTGGCGACCCAGTTGGTAACGCAATTAAAAGATTTAGGTATGGAACAAACCCGCTTTGAAGTTAAATTTACAGCGGTTGAGCCTAAGGCGTATGGTGCCGATAGCGTAGAGTTTCTATTTTCGGCGAACCCCGGCGAACCGGTACGACCGTTAGCGCAAATTATATCGGGTGGGGAAATGAGTCGTTTAATGTTGGCGGTCAAAACCGTAGCTAATCCTGAGCCAGATAAGACCTTGGTGTTTGATGAGATTGATACGGGTATTTCGGGTAAAATGGGCGTGGCTTTGGCGGCTAAGTTATCAGCGTTGGCGCAAAAATCACAAATTATTGTGGTGACGCATTTGGCGTCAGTGGCGGCAGCGGGTAATACGCACTTCTTAATTCAGAAGAATGTTACGGCAAATCAAACCATTACCAATGTTTATCCGTTGGATAGCAGCGCACGCGAACAAGAAATTGCCCGCATTATCGGTGGTGGCGCTACGGCCTTGGCACACGCGCGGGCATTATTGAATCAATAATTAATTATTACCATCTTTTTTCTTGTGACGACGAGAAGAACGATGTTTCTTTTTTTGTTTGTTAAAAATATGCCGGTTCGGAATCATCCAAATCGCGGTAGCAATGCAAACGATTAAAGTTACGGCAATAACTAAACTAAACGACCATAGGTGTGGTAAATGGTCGAACGGTAGTGCAATATTCATTCCGTAGATACCGGCGATCAAAGTCGGGATTGCCAGAATAATTGTCACGATGGTTAATAAACGCATGCGTTCAGCTAACTGGTTACTGATGATGTTGGAGTAGGTTCCCATGGTTTCGCTCATTAACTCGCGTTGCAGGTTACAAGTAGCGAAGGCTTGTTTGATTTCGACGACGATGTTTTCCAGCGTCTCAATATCATCTTCGGTTAAACCTTTTTGGTTCATTAATTTTTCTGCCACAATGTTATTTTGGCGCAAAGAAGACGCAAAATAAATCAACGCATTTTTCAAACGCATCAATTCGCGCAAACTGGAATCGGCGTCGTGTGACTCCATTAATTTACTTTCTAAACGGGTACTGGATTTATCAATGGCGCGTAAGTAAACTTCATACAAACTGTGGAATGCTAACAAAAACTGGTAAGTAATTTTTTGGCTGTCCAATAAGATA
>JAFZSF010000028.1 GCA_017619495.1 Clostridia bacterium
CAATGTTTGTATTATTGGTTGTCCGAATGCGGGCAAAAGTAGTTTGTTTAACGCGTTAGTTGGCGACAATCGTAGTATTGTAACCGACATTGCGGGCACGACCACCGATATCATCACGGAAAAGATTACTTACCAAGGGATTAAAATTAATTTAATTGATACCGCGGGCATTCGCGACAATGCGGCTACCGCCATTGAAGCACAAGGCATTACCCGCGCCAAAACCGCTTTACAAAATGCCGACATTTTATTGGTGGTGGTTGACGCCACGACCCGTCAGATACTAGATTTCCCGCGTCAGAAAAAACATTTAATTATTTACAATAAATGCGACCTTTGCCCCACTACACCAACCGATGGCATCGCCGTTTCCGCCAAAACCGGTCAAAATATTGACTTAGTTTTGTCTACGCTGGTTAAAATGGTTACCAATACCGCACCAGCAGGTAACACGGTCAACCTGACTAACGAAAGACAAGCCAACTTATTACGCCAAGCGCAAGCCTTACTGAACGCGATTGACCCCCATGAGCCATTAGATAAAATTTCCGCCAACATCACTTTGGCACTCAGCTATATTGGCAAGATTACTGGCAACGATGTCGACGAAAAGACTTTGGACGAAATTTTTGCTAAATTCTGTTTGGGTAAATAATAGGAGATGAAGATGACAAAAGATTTTGATGTAGTAGTTGTGGGCGCTGGGCATGCGGGCTGTGAAGCCGCCGTAGCCGCCGCCCGTTTAGGTAAAAAAGTTTTGCTGACCACACTGCATGAACGCAGTATTGGTATGTTACCCTGCAACCCATCGATTGGTGGCACCGCCAAAGGTCACTTAGTCTGCGAAATTGATGCTTTGGGTGGTATCATGGGAATTTTGGCTGACCAAACCGCAATTCAGATTCGCATGTTAAACGCTGCCAAAGGTCCCGCCGTGCGTAGTTTGCGCGCCCAAATTGATAAAGCCCGTTACCACGAAGCAATGGTCGATTTATTAAAACACACACCTAACTTGACCTTGGCAATTGGTGAAGTGAACGGCTTATTATGGCAAGACCAACATATAACTGGTGTCATTTTTAATGGTGAACAAATCAACTGTCGCGCGGTCGTGGTTGCCACGGGAACTTACTTGCAAAGTAAAACTTTTGTCGGCAGCGTGGTGAAATTTGAAGGGCCCACCGGTCTTCCCAACGCCACCACTTTGGAACAATCGTTCATCGACATGGGTATTGAAATCCGTCGTTTCAAAACTGGTACTCCCGCCCGCGTTGATATTGACTCGATTGATTACAGTCAGACCGAAATTCAAAACGGCGATGATAATATCCGCGCTTTTTCGTTTTTAGCCACTCACCCGATTAAGAACATTTGCCCGTGTTATTTGGCTTATACCAACGAAACAACCCACCAAATCATTCGTGACCACATTAAAGAGTCCGCCATGTACAGCGGTTTAATTAAAGGTGTGGGTCCGCGTTACTGTCCAAGTATCGAAGATAAAATTACGCGTTTTGCCGACCGCACCCGCCACCAAACTTTTTTGGAACGCGAAAGTATGTCCAGCCGTGAAATTTACTTACAAGGTTTATCATCTTCATTACCCGCCGAGGTACAAAGCCAATTTATTCACAGCATTAAAGGCTTAGAAAAAGCCGAAATCATTCGTTCAGGTTACGCGATTGAATACACTTGTATCAATCCGCTCGAATTACTGGCAACCTTGCGTCACAAAAAATACCAGGGTCTGTATTGTGCCGGACAGATTAATGGTACCAGTGGTTACGAAGAAGCCGCCGCCCAAGGACTGGTTGCTGGTATCAATGCGGCCCGTGAAATTGACAATCTACCACCGATGATTTTATCGCGCACTAATTCCTACATTGGTGTCTTGATTGATGATTTAACCACGGAAGGTACCTTAGAACCCTACCGCATGTTTACCGCGCGCGCCGAATACCGTTTGTCTTTACGCCAAGATAATGCCGATGAACGCTTAACCCCCATCGGGCGTGAAATAGGTCTGGTTGACGATCAACGCTTTAATGCTTTTACCCAAAAACAAGCCCATTTGGCAAAAATTCGTCAACGGGTCACACCCAAAATTCGTCAAGAAGTTGCCAAGCAAGACCACACTTTGGCGGACTATATCCATGACGAACCCGCAGACTTACTCGACCAAATTACCACCGAAATTAAATACGCTGGTTACATTACCCGCGAACAAGCCGCAATCGCCGAAATTCGTCGTCAAGAAGCCACGCGATTGTCACCCGACATGGATTATAATACAGTCACGGGCTTACGCCGCGAATCCCAAATTAAATTAAACCAAATCAAACCATTAAGCATTGGACAGGCGGCGCGCATTTCGGGGGTCACCCCCGCCGACATCACGGTACTGCTCATTCATTTACGCAAACAAGGCAATTAAAAAAGAACGCCGTAGCGTTCTTTTTTTATGTTTATAATTCCTTCAGGCGTTGGGTTAATAAGTTTTTCGTGGTACCCGCTTTCATTTTAGAAACAAAATCAAATAATAAAATGGTTTGTTTGTGGTTCAAACTGGCTTTCTTGGTACCAGTCTTACCCATGGATAAAGCAAAAACAGCATCGACCACCGCGTGCATACGAGCCGCAAAATCACCAGTTGGATTATTTTTGACCATTTTCAAAATATCTTCGGCTTCGTTAATTTTGGAAGTTACAATCAAGGTAGCCAAGAACTGTAAGTTCGCACCACTGCAACTGGCTTCACTGGTTCCGTAAATTAATTTTTGTAAAGCGGGGTTACCTAACACTGCCGCACGCAATTTACTTTCGGAAACGCTTTCCAATATTTGGAAAACATCTTCTCCGGCGAAAGTGTCAATGTTTTTCAACATTTTATATTCCCATAAATCAACCGCCAAGTTAAAATCAAGACCAGCCAATTCTTTAATTGCCGCCGCCCCACCTTGGTTACCAATTTGCACCATTAAATCATATTTGCGTATGTCTTTATTGTTCATAATGCACTATTATATACAAAAATTAAATTTCTTGCAAGAGTTTCAAGTAGTCGGCACGATTAGCCACTGCCAAGTACAAATACAAGCGTGGACCCGCATCACGACCGAATAACATGTTATAGAAAATCTTAAAGTAGGTTTGTTGGCGTTGTTGGTTTTCTTTCTTAGTCAAATTGGGGTCATTAATAATTTGGTACAAGAAAGTTTGGATTTCGTTTTCGGTATGGTTATTTTGCAAGAATTGCGCTAACTGTCCCAAAACGCCTTTTTGTTCCGCCGTCAAAGTTTGGTAATAAGTTTGGTTAAAAGCGGGTAATAACTTATAGATGCGGTCGGGTTGATAATTTTCTAACCAGAATTTAACTTTGGCAAAGCGTTCTTCAAAGTTACCTAACGCCGTAATCCCCGCTTGTTTTAACATTTTCAAGGTCAACGCTTGGTTGAAGCCAGTCAATGGTGCTACGGTCGCCAAGGTACTGAAATTAACGCGCGAACCCTGACTGTTCGGCATTAAGCACAAATCATAAACTGCGCGGTCATATTCAGGTAAACTTTCATCGTGCGCCAAATATTTTTCCAAGTTGCGGTCAAATTCCATGTAGTGGCGAATGATGGTATCGTCATAACCAAAATCAAACGCGTCGCCGACCGGATACTTAGCGTATAAGTAACGCAAAATTTCCGGTTCGTAAACTTGTAACAATTGGTTAGGAGTAATGTTAATGCCCGTACTGCTGTGCATGTTACCAACCCCACGAATCCCAACCCATGCATAGCAAGTGGAAACCGGCGGTTCAATGCCAAAAATTTCGCGTGCAATGCGCGAACTGACATCATAACTGCCCCCTTCACTATGGTGGTCAATACCCGCTGCTTCAAAACAAATATTTTCCGCTTGCCAGCGCATCGGCCAGTCCACTTTCCAAACTAACTTAATATTATTGGCGGTTTTCACATCTTCACTGTGTTGATGACCGCAACGGCACTTGTAAGTCAGAACATCGGTTTTTTCGTCGAAACTGATGATTTTGGTATCGTCTTTACCACAAACGGGACAATAAACATTAATCGGATAATAATTTTCGCGTTCGCCTTCGTCGCCGTCTTGGGTTTTGAAAGACATAATAATGTCATAAATTTGTTTGCGTTTTTTAATTGCTGCGGCAATCGCTTTACCATAACGACCACTGCGGTATTCGTCCGCTTGGTAAATCATTTGTACCGGAATTTCATTCATGCCCAATTTCTGTAAGGCACTTTCAAATTCGCGTTCAAAATACTTAGCGCTGCTTTCGCCCTGACTATACGGAGATGGAATTTCTACATAGGGTTTACCGATGTATTGGGCATAGTCCGCCGGGAAATTTTTCGGAACTTTACGGAAACGGTCAAATTCGTCCCATGAAAAGATTTCACGCACTTTTTTGCCCATGGCCTTCAACGCTTTCGCCACATAATATTGTGTGACAAATTCACGGTAATTACCGATATGCACACTACCTGACGGCGAAATACCACTGGCAACCACATATTCGGCGCGGTCAGGATATTTTTTCAAAATTTCTTGTGCTAATTCAAAACTCCAATGCATGAAGACAATATATAATTTTTTTCAGAAAAATGCAAATATTATCCATATGGCAAAGACCGATTCCACCACAGTACCAGAACGCAGTTTAACTGAGCCACCCACGGGACAAGTTTTATTGGGACCGCGCGAAGGCTTTATTGAAAGTATTGATACCAATGTGGCATTAATAACCAAGCGCATCAAAAGTAAAGACCTAAAATGGGTTGAACTGACGATAGGAAAATACACACAAACCAAAGTTTTACTCGGCTATATCAAGTCCATTGCCGACCCGTCCGTTGTTAAAGCCGTTCGGCACCGTTTACAACAAATTAATTGTGACGGTATTATTGATGCTTCCTACATCAGCGAATACTTGAATCCTGACCCCGTAGCACTGTATGCCACCGCAGCTGCGGAAGAAAAACCCGACATTGTGGCTGCAAGACTGCTGGAAGGCCGGATTGCCATTTTAGTTGATGGTAGTCCTGTTGTATTAACGATTCCACACATATTTTTAGAAAATATACAAAACAGTAACGATTACTACGGTGGTAACGCGGGTGTTAATCTGAAACGCATCATTCGGTTATTAGGGGCTTTTATCGCCATTCTACTACCTGGTTTTTTCTTGGCTGTCAGTTTATATCATTTATCGATTATCCCATTAAATACTTTGGCAACCATTGCGAATGCCACAGATAATGATTTATTCCCACCGATTATTGAAATGATTATTGTGATTTTACTGTTTGAAATCATTTATGAAGCCACCTTAGTCATGCCCAAACACCTAGGTTCCGCTACCAGTATTATTGCCGTGTTCGTAGTAGGTGAAGTAGCAGCTTCGGTAGGTTTATTATCCGCACCAACCGTTTTAGTAGTTGCGATTTCCGGAATTACTTCCTATATCATGCCGAACATGATTGCCCAAATCAGTGTGTTACGCTTTATCTTTTGTTTAGTGGGTGGTTTTTTGGGACTTTATGGTTTGGTGGCCGGCTTGGTCGTGCTGTTAGTTTACACCGCCAGTTTAGATAGTTACGGAGCACCATTTTTGGCACCGTTCGCCCCGTACATTGCTGATGACCAAAAGGACGCTTTGGAAAAAGTACCTTTCCCCGAGATGATTAAACGCCCACAAAGTATTCCGAATTGTAACCCGATTCGACAAAAGGCAATGGAGGACGACCATGGACAAAACTAATCATCACCAAAACATTAACCTACGCCAATTGTGCATTGGTTATTTTCTATACAGTATCAGCATTAAAGTCCTAACCTTACCCGCCGCTTTGTCCAGTAGTGCGGGTAATTGGGCGTGGCTAGCCGCCGTGCTGGGCGTAATTTTTGAATGTGCCTTAGTGTTGATTGCCAGTTTAGTTTTGAAATTTACCAACCAACAAAATTATTGCTTTCGGATACTATGTTGGATTTTAGTTCCTGTAATGATTTTTGAAACCGTATTGACTGCCAAACAAATTTTCCACTTAGCGTATACTGACCTATTTACGAATTTAGGTATTACCGTGTTCGTAATTACTTTAATCGGCTTAGGCTTATTCTTTTTAACCCGCAAGCCAAGATCTGTTTTTCGTGTGGGTGAAATCTTATGGTTATGCTTTGCATTCGGTTTGATTTTAGCGATTACCCCTACCCTATACAACCTTAAAGTAAATTGGGGCGATTTAATCACTGGTAGTGCTAAGCAAGTTTTACCGACCGCACTAATTAACCTCGGTTTTTTTGAATCCGCCATTTTTGTTTTAGTCTTTGGTTCGGAAACTAAAAAAACTAACCGTGAACTAGTACGCATTAATTTAATCGCACTACTGTGTGGGATTGGCTATGCGGCGTTTATGGTTTTGTTCGTCTTACTGTTTGGACCCTTGGGACGCCACCAAAACATGGGCATAGTTGACTTAACCACGGCCGCCCAGTTTATTACTAGCAGTGGTAGTATGGATTGGTTGATCGCGATTGCCATTCTCGCCGCGTTAGTTTTACGCTTTGGCGTACAATTGGTGGCCATTGTTACTTTGGCGAAAAGGGGGTTAAACCGTCAATGATTAAGCGTACTTTACATTATTTATGGGGTAAAAAGTTTGCGATTTTAATTTTAGCATTAGTATTAATCCTCTTACCCAACACCATCAGTCACGGCATGCAAGTGCTTTCCACTACGGTAATTACCCAAATGACGATTGACCGCACGGGCGCTACCATTCATATTACCGCCGAAAAATTTAAGCCCACCGCGGGCGAAGACCACATTAGCTACGAAACCGTGGAGTACACTGGTACTGATATCCGCCAAATGTTAGCGGATACATCACTCGCCCACTGTACCAATTTACAGTTTACTGGGGCACCAGATTTGGACATACTGCACGCTTTATACCATTACCAAGATTTACGCGGTAACACTACCGTTAACCATGAAAAGACTATGAACGAACTTTTACGCAACTATGATGAAACCGCGCATTAAAAATCCTGATTGTTATTATCAACAATTTTAGGTGTACACAAATTTAGCACACCGCTGATAATCATTACAACACTGGGTGCCAAAGCATTGGACAAATCGACCAAAAACCAACGCCAAATTGTCACCAATAATAAGCTGGTAAAGACAATTTGATATAAAATAAACATGTTATCGGCTTTCCAAATTTGTTTGGCTTCGACGCGGATAATCATATTACCCACATAATAAATGATAAAACAGCAACCTAACATAAATAAAACGGGAAAAACCAAATGATACCATGGATTGGCCGCTGAACCAAGTGGCGCTGTTTTGTCCCAACCCAAATCGCGTTTGAACGCATTAAAGTTAAGAAACAAATACAAACAACACGAAAACAATAACCCCAAAGCGGAAATGATTTTCATAATTACAATCGCTTTATTGGAAATGCGACGCTGTTTTGCCATATTAAAAGGATACCTCAATCAACGCTTTGTGTACAGTAGAATAAATATACGCGCGAACTTGATAATTTGGCACAGCTTGGGCATACAGGCGTAATTGTTCACGGTATTTGGCAACCAATTGCGCTTGGGGTAAGCGCGTCGTTTTGTAATCAACAATGATAGCGTTATGATCGCGTACCGCCAATAAATCCATAATTCCTTGCACAATAGTATGGTCTTGGGTGTACAAAAAAGGAATTTCGCGGTAGACCGTATA
Organism: Clostridia bacterium; assembly: GCA_017619495.1. Lineage (GTDB taxonomy): Bacteria > Bacillota > Clostridia > Christensenellales > UBA1242 > RGIG8050. Next base: position 7,778 of record JAFZSF010000028.1, read on the forward strand.
CCCCGCTACTAAATCAGCGACAGCTTCCGGTAAGTCGCCGTATTGAACCTGACGGTGAAAAGCCGTACCAAACGCTTTACCACCAGCGTCGGCAAATTTAACCGGGGTAACATAATCTTGAAAGGGGTCTTCCGCCGTCGCTAACGCAGTAACACTTTGCTTAACCAAAGTTTCGGGCTGCCCCACCACCGGACAAGTCGGTACCGTAACCGTGGCGGTACTACGGGCGACGGTTTGTGGAGACGAAAGTTCTATTTCGTCGTGTTCAATTACGCCTAACGGGTTAATCAATTGCATCATCGAATTCGGTTGAACTAAATAGCTGTTGCGTTTGCCGTCACCAATAATGACCATCTTCTTTTTGGCACGGGTTAATGCTACATATAATAAGCGAATCTTTTCCTGCACATTAAGTTCATCGTGGTATTTTTTGATACCCAAATGTAATACTGGACTTTTCAAAACATAGTTCTCGGTATCCACCGAAGAAATACAAACCCCCATTTTTTTATCGTAGACAACTTTTACATTGCTATGGTCATTATTTTGCGATGACCATAAATTACCCATATTGAACAAGATGACCATCGGAAATTCCAAACCTTTGGAATTATGAATGGTCATTAAACGCACAGCGTTTTGGACGGCGGCGCCAACATTAACTTCCACTTTGACCAATTCATGTTCAATCAAGTATAAGTAACGCGCTACCGTATCGAAGTCACGCGTGCTACGGATTGCAGTTAAAAATGCATTCACAACGGGCATTTCCAGCATGCCAAATTCGGTCGCTACTTGGGTCAATACTTCATAAGTTGCGGAAGTGCGTCCCAAGGTGCGATATTTAGTCAAAACTGCATCACTATGGGCGACCTTCTCCGTCAAGTCTGCGTCCAAACGCCCTAAACGGAAATGCGCTAATTCGTCAGGTGTAAAATGAAATAAATACTGTAAAACAATGTAACGCGCCATATCATTGGTCGGGTTCATCGCCGCAAACAAAAATTGATTTAATAAAACGATTTCCGGTTCATTTAGGGCGTTAGTCTTACGGTCGATGACAGCGGTAATACCACGCTCACTTAAATATTTTTGCAATGCGACCAAATGCGTACCGGCTTCGGTCAAAACCACAATATCTTGCCACTGAAAGGTCGGACTGGCCGCCTTGATGTGTTGGTAAACTAATTCCATTTGGGCGGGTAATTTTTTGGCTGATTCAATCACGACGGCAGCCTTCATCGCCGCAGGATCAGGCGCACCAATTTCAGTAAACTTATGGTAATCCATATAATGCGGAATCAGCGGTTGCATAACCTTGTTCACAAAATGTAAAATCGGGTCGGTACTACGGAAATTTTTTCCCAATAATAAAACGGGTACCAAGTTACCATCTTCATCTTTCAAACTTTCAAAGATTTCGGGTTCGCAAGCACGGAAGCCGTAAATACTTTGTTTAACATCGCCCACAATACAGAAAAATTTATCGTCACCTCTCAAAAGGTTAATAATCTTAAATTGTACGGGGTTAGTATCCTGACCTTCATCAACGAAGATGTACTTAAACTGTGCCCTAATCGCGGTCAGGGCTTCCGGATTGGCCAAAACTTTCAGGGCGTACTTTTCCAAATCGCTAAAATCTAATTGTCTGGATTCCGCTTTTTTCGCTTGGTAAGCGCGGTCAAACGCTTGAACCAAAATCAATAACTGCTCCACCACTGCGCGTTCCGCCTTAATATCAGCGGTAATTTGAGCAACCGGGTATTTACAAATTTCAGGAATCACGCGACATACTTTATCGCGGAAATCTTCGCGTAATTTACGGAAAGCATCGCTTTGTGTTTTTAATTCACCGTTCTTGGCATCAGGCACCGTTAATTCCAAGCGTCCAAACTCCGCATAAGTTTTAGCTGCCAAAATCTGATTACATAAATCCACCAGCGTGTCTAACATTGGCGACAGCGTACCCGTTTCAAGGAAAAAAGTACGATACTTTTCCGCGGTATGATGATAATAATCAATTAACGCCTGAATCGCGGGGTTGCGGTCAACATCAGGTTCGTATGCCGTCAATGCCGTATTTTGTAGCCACGCAGTACGGTCTTCGCGAGTATCCAAAAAATCTTGCAACGCAAAAACCACATCACGCAATTGATCTAGTTTACGACTGCTGGCGGTAAATAAATCCACGACCTTGGCAATCTGGGCGTATTGCTCTAAAACTACTTGTTCAAAAATAGACGCTTTGATTTTTTCGCTTTCAATAGCGTCCATGACCACAAAACTGGGACTGACTTCGGCAATCGTAAACCATGCCCGCACAATACTGGCGCAAAAACTATGAAATGTTCCGATAGTTGCCGCTTGCAATTCCGCTGGTTTAACTAAATCGCCCAACTGCTCTTTAAGTTTTTTACGCATGTCTTTGGCGGAAGCTTCGGTAAAAGTCAAAACTAACAATTGGTCTAAACGACTGCTCCCGTTGGCGATAATGTGCGCAATGCGTTGCATAATCGTAAAAGTTTTACCACTGCCCGCATTGGCAGAAACTTTGAACTTACGCGCGGAGGTCGCAATCACTTTTTGCTGTTCGACGGTGGGACTGACCACCCGTTTAGTTGGTATGTTTTTAGGCATGGTCGTCCTCCTCAAAAATCTTATAAGTAATTTTTTTACCCGCTAATTGTTCATTACGACAATTAATGCCGGTTTGCGGACATAAACCACGCAACGGACAAAATGAACAAGTATTTTTATGTACCGCTTGTGGCGTTATATCGCCCGCCAAGATATTGGCCACCGCTTGATTAACCAATTGTTTGGTGTGTTGGTTAATCCGGGCAATGGTTGTTTCAGAAAGTTTTGTCGCCGTTTTACCTAACAACGCCGGCGGGAAAAGGTCTTCATACTTTTCATCGTAAAATCCTTGTAGTGCATAGGACTTTTTATCGGCAGCGTAACCACTTTTCAAAGGCAAATAGCCCGCCCCGGCAAAATGCGTGTGTTCATTGGTTAAAGCGTAACTGTAAATGGGCAACTGTAATTTATTACCAAGGTAAAGACTATGTGCAACGCTGTCGACCTTGCCCGTTTTATAATCCAGCACCATAAAGGCGCGTTCGCCGTTGCCCAAATCAGCAAAATCAACACGGTCAATCCGCCCCGTTAAAGTCAAACTGTGTGCCAATGGGGCTTGCATAGTACATTCAACATCGGTGGCTAAATGGAATTGACCCGTTTCAAAAATTGCACTTAGTTGTCCAATAATAAAACGCATTTCTTTTTCAATGTTTTTAGTTAACGGCGGGTAATCAAAATCCAATTCGGCTTTACCGATGGCAATTGATTGTTCCAAGTTACCGTGTGCGGGGCCTGGTCCGAAGTAGGCTTGCAAAGCCGCGTGAATAGCAGAACCTACGGTGTTCGGGTCTAATTGATGCAACGGACGCGGATTAAGTTGTAACCCGTTTTGCCAAAAATTTAAGTACGGGCAAGTATAATACCGTTCAATCATGGTTGGTTTTACATGCTGTTTTGGGAAAAACAAATCACGCCCTACGGTGATGCGGGACTGGTCAAATTGGGGCCAACTAAAATTAACCGTCGGTGTATATGGTACCACCACAAAATCTTCATGCGTCCCCGAAAAGGTAATTTGCTTAGTCGCCACCGTTGATAAAAGTTCGGCGCGACGATAATTGCGTTCGCGTTGCAAAGATGGCGTCGGCGTAATCTGCGTACCAACTAAATCAGCTTCCTGTAAAATATCATCATCGGATTGTGGTTGTGGAAAATTATCCGCCGTACAATTAGCAATAAACAGATACTGCACACGGGTTGGCACCCAATCATTAACGGGTGCAATCAGTACGCGGTCAATGTATTGCGGGATATTGGAAACCTTAGTCGCACTACACAAAGTCCAATACAAAGTAATTAATTCGCGTAAAGTTAAGATCTGCTGTTGACACGCGGTGGCAATTTGATCCCAAATGGTTTGTAATTTTTCGTGCGTAGTTAACGCTTTTAATTGCGCACATAAAGCAACCAAATCTTTGGTAGCGGTTAATTTTTTCAGTGCGGGTATCATGCGCGCGCGTAAATCAGATGCCACAATTTGATTGTCCAAAGCAAAAACGGTGGTATCGTCAATACCGCTACAATGATTAAATAGGACTGCGAGTGTATTCGCGGCATCATCATTCACCAATAGTTCCAATAAATCACGCAGATATTTGGCTTCGGGTAAAGTACTTAATTTCGTTCCCACATCGAGATTAACCGGTAAGTGGAACTTATCTGCAACTACCTGCCACACTGGCGCCAAAGTATCAAATTCGGTTAACAAAACTACAATTTCTTCGGGTGGTACGCCCTCAGTCAAAAGTTTAACGATTTTTTCAAGCACAATATGGGCTTCCCCGCGTTCAGTTTCATTGCGCACGGTCAAAGTTTGGGGATTAAACGGTGGCGTTTCAATGGTGTAATGGGGATAACTCGACAATTGCGCACTAAGTTCATCTTCACTGGCGGCAATGGTTACCGCTGGCGCGGACTGACACAAAGTGGACAAGACCTGCAAGCGTGCTGGTGATAGACTGGTAAAACCACAGACAAAAATTTGCGCATTTTGTACCACCGTACTCTTAGCGGCGTGAGTAGTTAAATACTCTAACATACCCGAAGCATCGGTACGCGGGGCCAGCACTTGACAATAAGCTTGGTAGATTAAATTAATATCATGGTACTTTTTTTTCGCCACAGCAGACACTGCTTGGTTTTCCAAACTGGCAAAGTTGACACAAGAACTGCGCATTTGGTTAAGCGTATTAAACATTTTTTCGGCAAAATCATAATGTCCCGCACTATTTTTGAACCAAGTCAATTGACCTTGAACTTGACGAATGGCCGTCCATAAGTGCAAAACCGCACTGGTTTTATCCAGAACTTCCACCGGAGTACTGTTAAAATTTAATTCATCAGCAACTAAACGGTACAACATAGAAAATGTAACCACACGCGTGTTTAATAAATGCGGTTGTTGTTGTAATAACCAGCGTTCGGCTTGCAAAGTAAAACGGTCCGGCACCAAAACTAAAACTGGCTGTAACAAAGGCTGTTCCGCCGCTTTACGCAAAACAAACTCATTCGTTGCTACGAAATTTCTTCCACGGTAAACAGTTACTTTCACCACTTTCAATATACCATTTTTATTACTTCCCCGCAACCGCGAACAAGAAACCATTTGCACCACAGCCCTAACAACCATTAAAATAGAAATGATGAAACCAGCAATTGAACTTTTGGCACCCGCCGGCGATATTACACGCGCCCGTATTGCTTTGGATTATGGTGCCGATGCAATTTATTTGGGTGGTAAAGATTTCAGTTTACGCGCCCACGCGATTAATTTTACGGACGATGAAATGCGTCAAATCGTTGAATTAGCACACAGCCGCGGTAAAAAGGTTTATGTTACCGTCAATATTATCCCGCGTAACGACGACTTTGACCAGATAATTGCGTATGCAAAACGCTTACAAGCCTTAAAGATTGACGCGGTCATTGTCGCTGACTTAGGTGTGATTAAAGTGTTCCGCGATTACACGAACATTCCCGTACATGTTTCGACCCAAGCCAATGTTACCAACCAGTACACCGCACTGGAATATGTCCGCATGGGGGCAACGCGCATTGTTTTGGCACGCGAACTCAGCATTACCGAAATTAAAACCATTTGTGATGCCGTCAAAGGTCAAGCCGAAATTGAAGTTTTTGTCCACGGCGCAATGTGTGTTTCTTACAGCGGGCGTTGTTTATTATCGAATTACATGACCAATCGTCCTAGTAACCGCGGTGAATGTGCACATGCTTGTCGTTACAATTACGCCCTACAAGAAGCCAAACGCCCCAATGAATATTGGCCGATTGAAGAAGACGAACACGGTACTTACATCTTGAATAGTCGTGATTTATGTTTAATTAACCACTTAGACGAACTAGTTGCAGCTGGTGTTGCCAGTTTGAAAATTGAAGGTCGCGTCAAAAGCGCGTATTATGTAGCGGGTGTCGTTCATGCTTACCGCCAAGCGTTAGATGGTATTAAACGGGACTACTTAACCGAACTAGATAAAATTTCGCACCGCCCCTATACCCTTGGTTTTACCTTCGGGAAAGAGCCAACACAATATTATCCCGCTTCACGCGAGGAACAATCCTACGAATTCATCGGTTTAGTTAACGGCGACACGACCATGATTTTGAAAAATAAAGTTCAAATGGGTGACACCTTGGAAATCTTGTCACCATATGCTGACGCTGATGGAAAAACTTTTGTTTGGCAAGGTGCAGTACAAAACCAACCCGAAACGACAGTGACCGTGGTCGGTTGCCCCTATTCCTTACATATTAACGATATATTAAGGCGTCCAAAGCAGCAGTAACCGTTGTTTGTCCCGATTTAATTTGATATTCCAATTCCAAAATACGGGCGTAACAGGCTTTAACCGTCGTGGCTTGGGTACCATAATCGCGCCGGCTGTATTTAATCGCATACGGGGAACAGCCTAACAGTTTACCCACGACATTAATATCTGCAGTACTGGCGGTCGCATAATAGGCACGGCGGATTTGCGCCACTACCCCACCAAAAATGGCGTACTCGTTGGTATTGCTACTGGACAACCATGTCAATATCTTAGTGGCAGCGGTAACTTGATGTGCCAAAATAGCGGCACCTAATTCATAAATTTGAAAGTCTAATGTCTTGGTCAAATAAGGTTGTAAGTGTTCGACACCCCAAACTGGTACATCTTGGTAGTACGCCAAAAACTTATTTAATTCATTATCAATCAAAGTGTAATAACCACCCGTAGCTTCGATCAAATACTGGGCAGCATCACGGGTGATTTGGTGGGGCGCGATTTGTTTGGCAATTAACGGCACCAAAATTTCCGCTGGCATCGGATTGCAATTAACCGCAGTCGCATCTTTTATATTAACGGGTTTATCCTGGTAGCAAATCAAGACCAAGGTATTACCCGCCACTGGATTTTTCAAATATTGGTTAATGCCCGACAAACTTGGTTTGTCACTTAATGTCGCCACCACTAAACGGGCAGTGGTAAAAAAAGAAGTGGTCGCCAAAGCCGTAACAATTTCATCGGTGGTAGCATCTTCGCCGTATTTGGTTAATTCCGCATCAGGCATAGCGGCTTGAATTAAAGCCACCGCTTTATTGATTAAAAAATAATCAGTGCCATACAGTACATACGCTGGTGCCACACTAGTTTTCAAACTGGCTTTCAACTGTGCAAAATCCATCTACCATATTAAACCACAAGTAATACCAAATAACAAGTAAACAACACGGCCGCTAAGGAATATTTAACTTTAGGCTTTAAGAAAATAAAGCGCGACAGTAACCAAGTCAAAATTAAATAAACACAAACTGCGGGTAAACTTTGGTGGAGCGGAATAATGGCCCAACTGATTTGACTAATTCCCGTAGCAACCCAACGCACAAGATTTAACAACGGTTCAGCTAAATACAAAACCGCGCCACCGACGAAAGTAACAATCGCAAACAAGCCTAAATAGAAAGAGGCTACTAATAATGGCACTAAAACTATTTCAGAAACCAGACCAAACAGCGGTTCCCCGCCAAAGAAATAAACAAAGAACGGAAAACTTCCCAATATGATAGACAGATACATGGCCACTGATTTAACTTGAATTTTACGGTAAATGGTATCGTACCACAAATAAATACCTAATACACAAGTAAATGATAATATAAATGACGCCGAAGCCAAAGCGTACGGATAAATAATTAGAATAATGACTGCGGCCAAGGACAGCACCGATAACGGGTCAGCCACATATAAGTGCCGTTTCGCGATTGCATAAACTAAACACATAATAACGGCACGCATTACGGCATATTGCCAACCGCATAAGTAACCATAAAATAGCAACAACGGCGCCACAATCCACAAATGTGCGCGTTGAGGTACATGACATAATTTTAAAATTGCACTAACTACCCAATATAACAAGTCCACATGAAAACCAGAAACAGCCAACATGTGTGCCAAACCCGCCACTCGAAAACTGCTTAGTGTGTACCAAGTAAGCACACTTTTGTCACCAAACATCATGGCATACAAAATATTCGCATTGGTATTAGATAAAAACAGCGACAGATACCAACGCACATAACCTAACACAATACCGCGTAAACCAGCGTGCGGGTCGTAAGCATGACGATACGGATTTGATACGAAACAAGTGGTTAAAATGTAACTATAAAGCGCTGCGGCACAAACCGCCATGGCAACAACTTTGAATTGATACGGCAATTTAGCAAACCACAAAATGAGAAATAAAACCAGCGCCACCATCAATGCTAACCAAACGGAAAGCATTGCCGCCCCCAGCGTCACAATTACAATGAGTGCCAAACAGACCAAGGGACGAAAATTACAAATTTTCATATCAGCGCGACATTTCAGTCTCATCGGTGACTGTCGGTTGGTTTATAGTTGGAGTATTTTTTTGACTGGTTGGGCGGGCGCGGAACGCCGCTTTAATTTGTTGCAAATCTGACTTAATGTGATTAACTTTGGTTTTTGATGCAGTAACATTATCTTGCTTTTCAGCGGCCACAAATGTTTGTTTATCATCAATAATGGTGGGTGCCGCGGGTAAATCTTTTACCACCTCTTCTTCACTGGTTAAGTACGGGGTCATTTGTGGAGCGCGTACCGCGTAATACTTTTCAAAGTCGGCGCGTTTAGACGGATCAAGTGTACCAATCCCCGTATGCTCTTGCGTACCAATGCGCGCTGACGCGTCTTTTGCCTTGGGCAACTTCAAAGGCTGGGTCAACCATTTTTCGTTTTTGGCGTTAATTTTCTGGTCGTATTCCACCAACAGTTTAGCCAAAGTTTCATCGTCTTTACCGTATTTGGCAAGAATCGCCACTTGGGCTTGGTAGTAATCTTCCTTACCGAGACGCACAAAGCGTTTATCCTCTTCCAATTCCTTTTGCCATTTTTTAATAATTTCGTCGTTTTTTAATTGCTTTTGAATTTTCTGTAAACTAGCCTGTGCAATGCGTTCACATTCCTGTAATTGGCGCGCGCGTTGTTTAGCTTTAGCATCTTTCACCCGCACAAGGTAATCTAACTCCGCCCCTGTTTCGTCGTCGCCCCAAGTAAACTCACCTAAATTAATCAAGGCACTATCTTGCACTAACCCGCCCACCGAACTCACGCTTTCACGCAAAAACAGTTGCCCGCGCTTTTCAATGTAACGGAACGCTTTACCGTCCAACTTAGGAATACTGACAAATTCGCGGACACCTAAGTTGGTTATTTGGTATTCATTTTTAATTTCGATTTTTTTCAAATTACGCAAAATGCGTTTAGCCTCTTCGTCTTCATAAGCATACAACTGCGGTAAAAACTTCGGCGCAATGACCATCACAACACCTCGGTGCGGTTGCGTAAAGCCATGCCAATCGTCATTTCGTCCGCGTATTCGATTGCCACACCCATTGCGATGCCCGTTGCTAAGCGTGATACTTTAATGCCACTGGGTTTAATCAACGCCGCTAAATAGTTCGCGGTAGCTTCGCCTTCTACATCGGCAGATAAAGCAATAATCACTTCTTTAATGTCCCCACCCTGTAAACGCTGCATTAAAGACTTAATATTTAACTGCTCCGGTCCTTTTTTATTTAGCGGCGATAACACCCCGTGCAAAACATGATAGGTACCGTGGTAAGCGTGACAGCGTTCAATCACAGTAATATCTTTGGGGTGCGCCACTACACAGACCGTATCGCTATGACGGTTGGCACAAATTGCGCATTTATCTTCGGTCGCGAAATTGCCACACACTTTGCAAAATTTAACTTGGTTTTTAACCGCCATAACGGCTTGACTAAATTGTTCGGCGTCAGCGCGTGACATTTCAATCACACGGTAAGCATAGCGTTCGGCGGTCTTATAACCGACCCCGGGTAGTTTGGTAAAACAATTAATCAACGCATCGACGCACGATAAGTTCGCCATACTTTAATATAACATTTTCTCCATAAACCGCAAATTACATTTTTACCAGTTGGGCGACCGTTACCGTACAATCATCGGCAGGATAACCATCAGAGAGTGCCGTAACCTTAGCGATAATTTGGTCGGCTAATTGCTGGGGTGTGATGACATCTAAATTATTAATAAACCCCGCCAGTGCGACCCGCTCGCCGCCAAAAACATCAAGTACACCATCACTGACCAAAACTACCATGTCCCCAGCACTTAGAACGGCCTTGGTAATTTTGGGTTCAATTTCATCAAGAATTCCGAGCGGTAAAGAACCGGCTTCGACCACTTCGACTTCGCGGGCGCGTTTAATATAACCGTCCGCTGCACCAACCTTAACAAAATCAACATCACCCGTTGCCAAATCAAAGACACACATATCCAACGCGGAAAAAACATCTTGTCCGGTAAAAGTTAACAGTTGATTCACCGAATACATAATAATTTCATCAGGGAAACCGGCTTTATAGAAATTTTCTACTAAAGACAAGGCCAAAGTACTGGCACGAGCAGCGCGTTCCCCCGCTCCCATGCCGTCACATAACGCCATTAAAGTTTTTTCGTTGGTGACCCTTAAAAAAGTGAAATTATCTCCACTAGTTTGGTTAACACCTTTGGTAACTCCTGCCATGCCGAACATGACACTGTACCGTGGTGCTGAGCGTACCGAAACAATGGCATACCCTTTAGTATCCGCATCGACAATCTCGTCAACGATCATTTTATGACCACAAACTCGACTGACAACTTTTTCAATGCGCTGGTTTCTGGCATCACTCCGCGGTACTAAAACCGATACGACATATTCATTTTGCGTGTTTTTAGTGATAAGGCAATCTTCGGCAAAAATATTGCGGAACAATAATTCTTCTTTGACCATTTCCCCGCGTTCGTTATCAAAAACCACACTACGACAGACATCATTCGCGAAATTACCACATAACTGTGAAATGCCCGATAACAAGTTCGCCATTAAAATTTTGCCACTATCCAGTCCCGCAATAATTTGTTCTTTATTTTGATTCACTAGTAATAATTTGTTCAAGGCGGTAATCAAAGTATTAATGCGCGTACATTTCACCGATAAAGTATTCGGCACATCTAATAAAGTTACCGTGCCGTGTTTCAAACCGTTTTTCGCCAAAGTCGTAATCCCCGTTTCAACTTCACTGGTTGCGATGGTGGTTTTGCGACAAACACTGCGGTGTGGACAACTGGCACAAACACTGCCCGTAATTTCTCCGCATAGTAAAGTCGCAGTTTCCTGTGGTGGTAAGGCAGCGCGGGTCAAGTTGCGGTATGTATTTTGCATTTCGTTAAAAACTGCTGCCAAAGAGCGCATGCGCATGGAAATACCCGCCGTATTGCGATTGATGGTATTTTTGGAAACCAAGAAACCACCCAAACCATCGGCGCCAAAAGTAAAATAGCGGGCAGTAGAACGCGGTACACACAGAAAGACCACCATGGCTACCGCTAGCGGTAATAAACTCCACCAATCATACGCCTGATAACCATTAAAATATAAACCAATCACTAAGTCGCCGAAGAACAAGGCGACGATACTGTAAACACGATACTTGCTTTTGAAAACTACGCAGATAATTGCCAGTAAGACCATGATGGCAACATAGGTCAAATCCGTAGTCGCAAACGCTTTACCCAACCCCAACGCCGCCGCCAACAATACGGTCGATTTGGGGTTAACATAAAACACGCCCCACAATATAATTAACAAACTACAAAACTTATAAACATCAAAATACGGACTATCAAAGCCACACAGTCCAAGAGCCAAAATCGTTACTACCGACAATAGACTGACAATTTGGTCAATGGTCCACGGGAAAACAAATTTCTTTTGCGCAATGGCTTTAACACATACATACGCTGCCAACAAGAAAATGCCACCCACTAAAATCGAGATTAAAGTTTGTGCTAAAATACTGTGCTGTACGATGGCGATATAAACCTGTACCCCCTGAGAAACGATAAAGCCACCTAATAGAACTGGAAAGTACCAGCGTTTCTTACCTTTAATGCAACGAATTAACAATGCGGTTAACAAAAAGATACCACTGACATACAGTACACTAATCATATTAAGTTGTTCAGGACAACGCCACAACTCGGTTAAAATTAAAGCTAAAACTGGCACCACTTTAGGTACTGGGGTAACCGCCCAAACAAAAAGAAAAGCAGCAGCAAACGGACGAATGATTCCCGCCACCGCCGCATAATCCAACACACCCAGCAGAATAATCGACAGAACCGACAACAAAAATTTTTTCATTGCCAAATTATGACAACTACGCCGCTTTTTGCACTGTCAATTTGTGTCAAATTTCGGCTAAGCATGTCAAACGCACCCAAGATTATGATTGTGGCATAACCGAATTTTGTATATACTGTGTGTATGGGTTTATTTGCAAGTGATAATACGCGTTCCGTGCGCAAGTTACAACGCATCGCTGATTTGGTGGTAGCGTTAGAAGATGAATACGCCGCACTGGACGACCACGCCTTAGTGGCAAAAACCGCCGCATTTAGACAGCGTTTAGCGGCGGGCGAAACTATGGACGATATTTTACCGGAAGCTTTTGCCACGGTGCGTGAAGCCGCTTACCGTGTCCTCGGACAAAAAGCATATTATGTACAGATTTTGGGTGCTATTGCCCTGCACCAAGGCCGTATCGCCGAGATGAAAACGGGTGAAGGCAAAACCTTGGTTTCCACCATGCCTGCCTACTTAAATGCCTTAGCGGGTAAAGGTGTACATATTGTTGAAGTCAACGAATACTTGGCCAAGCGCAACAGCGAATGGATGGGTAAAGTCCACCGCTTCTTAGGCTTAACCGTCGGTTTAAGTTTGTCACGCGCAACCCCCGATGTTAAAAAAGACGCATACAGTCAAGATATTACTTATGTAACCAGCAGTGAAGTTGGTTTTGATTATTTGCGCGATAATGTTGCCCACCACAAGGAAGAACGCGTCCTACGCGGTATGAACTACGCCATCATCGATGAAATTGATAGTATTTTAATTGATGAAAGCCGTACTCCTTTAATCATGTCCGCACCGACCAAAGACAATAGCGAACTATACAAAGTGGCGGATAAGTTTGCGCGCTCATTGACGCCCGAAGATTACGAAATTGATTTGAAAGAACGCGCCGTGCGTTTTACCGAATCGGGATTCGCCAAAGCCGAACGCGCCTTTAACATTGAAAACATTAGTGATGCGAATAACATGGAATTGAACCACTTCATCAATAACGCGATGAAAGCGCACCACTTATTTACGCGCGATGTAGATTATATCATCAACGCCAATAAAGAAATTATCATTATTGACCAGAATACCGGTCGTGCGATGGTGGGCCGCCGTTACAGTGACGGGTTACACCAAGCAATTGAAGCTAAGGAAGGCGTGCCAATTAAGAACGAAGATAAAACGGTCGCCACGATTACCATTCAAAATTTGTTCAAATTATACCGCAAATTATCGGGTATGACCGGTACTGCCAAAACCGAAGAAGACGAATTTAAAAAAATCTACGGTATCGATGTTGTGGCAATTCCGACGAATAAACCTGTCATTCGTGAAGATGCCCCCGATGTGATTTTCCAAAACATGCAAAACAAATTAGGTGCGATTTACGAAGATGTGCTCTACCGCTACGAACGCAAACAACCGGTTTTGATTGGTACGACCACGATTGAACACAGTGAAGAAATTTCGCGCTACTTAAAATCCAAAAAAGTTCCCCATGTAGTTTTGAACGCCAAAAATCACGAAAAAGAAGCCGATATTGTCGCGGACGCCGGTCGTTTGGGTAGCGTAACCATTGCCACCAACATGGCGGGTCGTGGTACGGATATTCATTTGGGTGGTAATCCGGAACACATGGCGATGACGCAATTAAAAAAAGACGGCTTAACCGACCAAGAGATCTACAATGCAACGGCGTACTTTGAAACCAAAGACGAAAAGATTTTAGCGCACCGTAAATTATTCAAAGATTATTTGGCACAATTCAAAACCGAAACTGACGCCGAACGCGAAAAAGTTGTCGCACTGGGTGGCTTACACATTATCGGTACCGAACGCCATGACAGTCGCCGTATCGATAACCAATTGCGCGGTCGTGCGGGTCGTCAAGGTGACCCCGGCAGTTCAATTTTCTATATTTCTTGTGACGACGAAATCATTAAACGCTTCGGTAAAGATGTGATCAGTGGTACCATGCGTTTCTTAAATTTGGACGATGTCCAAAGTAAGATGATTACCCGACTATTTGAACGCGTACAAAAGCGCGTGGAAGGCTACTATTTCGACAGCCGCCGTGTAACTTTTGAGTACGATAATGTTTTGAATGACCAACGCATGGTAATTTACCGTGAACGCGATAAAATCTTAGATGGTGAAAATGTCCATGAACAGATTTTAAAATGCTTCCCCGATATCGTTTACAATGTGGTCAGTCAAGCCATCGACCCGATGAGCCACTACTCCGAATGGGATTTAACCAAAGCCAATCAGATTTTGTCCGACCGTCTTTTCGGTACACACACTAAATACTTAGACCAAAACAATACGGACAAAGCCAATTTTAACGATGTCTACGAAATGGTTTTGGACGCGGTCAACGAACAATACGAAGCAAAAATTAAAAAATTAAAAGATGATGGTTTCAACTTTGACGCGTTTGAACGCGATGTTTTATTATCTGTTGTCGACCGCAAATGGGTTGACCATATTGACGCGATGGTAAACTTGCGTAACGGCATCGGTTTGCGTGGCTACGGCGGAAAGGACCCCTTGGTCGAATATCGTCGCGAAGCGATTGGTATGTTCAACCAAATGGTCGAAGGTATTAACAACGAAAGTGCGATTTTCTTATTCAAAGTCCGCATTGAACGCAAGGAACCACCCAAACCAGCACCATCAACCGTCATGGCGAAAAATGTGAATTTGAAAAAAGTTGGTCGCAACGATCCCTGTCCGTGCGGCAGTGGCAAGAAATACAAAAACTGTTGCGGCAAAAACATTTAACTGAGGAGCAATCCATGGATATAAATAAATTACAGGTTGATACAGGAATTGTTGGTGGCTATTTTAGTAGTGAACAAATTGATTTATTATCCATTATACAATGTAACGATATCAATGCTTTAATTGATTTTATCCTTCATTGTGACCAAATCAATAACCGTTATACCGAGAAAGATTTGGCAAAACTAAGCACAACCCCATTGGATACCGCTCAGCGAAAAGTTTTTCAAGATTACCAAGATTCTTTGGTATCGCACAATGCTAGCCGAGAATTAATCATTCAAAACAAATTAAACCGATGCGGGATTGCGGCAGAAAACCTAGCAGTTGAAACATTACCACAAACTACATCTCATTTTAAAGAATTAATCCAGCAACAGTACCCCGACCAAGCCGAAGTCATTTTTGATCTATGTCATCACTTCGTTTCGGTGGAAAGCAATCAAATTAAAGATGCCAACACCTACCATGAAATGACTTTTTTAAACCAACATTTAAATACTTTTAACACTATATTAATCGGTTCGGGGAAAATTTATAAAGTCGTTAATGATTTTTACAGCTCCGACCGTCCTGACAAAAGATTTGATTTTTACCACACCAAAAGGGATTTGGATTTTGCTTATCGTAATAGTAAGCAAGTCCGCTATCACGCCTTGTTAGTAAAAGACGGCATGGACGGCCTATTTGCCGGAAAATCTAAGGAACAAATTATTACAACGATCAAAGACTATGTCAAAGCGACCATTGATTTTATTAACACATACAATCAAAGTCATCGCTTGAAAATTAATGGTCAAGATGCGCCTTTAATTAACGCCGTTGATTTATTCAATGAAATTGTTAGTTTTGATAAAAATGCCAATGGTGAATATGATTATGTTTGGGAAAGTAAATACCAAATAACTCTCGATGAACTTTTACCAGCCTTTGATTATGCGTTACAACACAAACCAGCACAGGTAAACTTTTTGTACAACGAACCATTTTTGGAAGATGAGGAACGCCGAAAAAAAGTGTTAGCAACCTTAGCAAAAATTGATATGAAACGCCCGGGACTAATTGACACTTTGGGTTCACAAATGCACATAACGGTTACACCTAATGAAAATAAAATTAAACGGTGCTTTGACGATTTTAAGAAACTACAATCCACCACTGGTAAACGCATACAAATTACCGAATTTGATATGTCTTTGAGTAAAACCCAAATTCCTAGATTATTTGGCGAACACCCTGATGTAACTTTGGAACAAGTTTACGCATATAAACACAAAAAAATTGCTGATATTTCCCATATCATACAAAAATCCGGAGTACAACTTGACGGCATTTCGTATTGGTCATTAACCGATGGGATTGATTCTAACCTAGAACGCATTCGAACAAATTGTTTACTCAATGGCAGTATCACCGATATTCACCAAGTTCCAACTGCTTGTGGCGGATTATTTTCAACCCACAAAAATTTAATTAAACAACAAATTTTCGTTGCAAAACAAAACCCTAATTATTCGTTGCAATATTAAATCACCAATGATAAACTCAATTAAACCAGAAGGAGAAAATTATGGAACGCGAAGTTAAACCATTTACGGTATGGCAACATTTCAAAGGCGCACGCGCTATGGTAATTACCTTAGCTAAACATAGTGAAACTGGCGAAGATTTGGTTGTTTACCGTTGTTTAGATAACAATGGTAAAACCAATCATAAAGACGGCATTTATGCCCGCCCGCTTACTATGTTCTTATCCGAAGTTGACCACAAAAAATACCCTGATGTAAAACAAAAATACCGTTTTGAAGAAATTGTCGGCTAATCTCACATAAAAAAATACAGTGGTAATAGTTAGTGCATTTTGAAACTAGCAGAATAAGAACTCGAATTTAATTCGGGTTCTTTTTTTGTAAAAAATATTCCTTTGCATCACAGGCAAGTAATACGAACGGAAAATTTGGGCTAACTGGCATCTTCTTTGCCAGAGATTTTCGGGGTGTGAAAATCAGATTATTATAGAAAAACCAAAACAATTAAAGTTATGCCTTTTACTAAAAACGACATTAGGTTCTTTATAATAGTAATAATATGAACGCATATTTATACCTAAATAACTAAATTCTTGCATTAGTATTTGAGCTTCGCTATCTTCAATTGGTTTGGATATATCAATATCACTTCCATCAAAATTACATTCACTTAATGTATAACTCATACTTAATTATATCATTTATGAACTAATATACATTAAATATAAAATTATTTTTTTATATACTTTACATAGTTTTCTTTATCACTTGTGTCATTTTCAAAATACCTATAAAGATATTCATCAGTTGTATTTTCGCTTGGTAAATAAACAGTTTTTAAACTCGTAGGGATATAATAACTCCAACTAACATAATAACTAGGAGAATAACCAGTTTGATGGTAACAATCAACACATGTAATATCCCCAAAAACAAATCCTAAGCGTTGACATTTCACCATTGTGTCATATGACCAGTATGAATAATTGCTTGCAAATTCACCAACAAAAGGTAAAGTTATTTCCGTAATAGCATTACACCCACCTAAAGCACCAATACCTATTTCTATAACGCTGTTTGGAACATAAACCTTTTCTAAACTTTTCCAATTAAAAAACTGGTAATTACTTAACCGAAGTTTTCCATCTGGAATGGTAAGCTCAGTAATAATTATATTATCTACATAGATGTTACTAGTATAACATGCGGGGTTTGCATATAAGTTCCCTAAATTTACATTTAACCAATTATCTAATTGATTAATATTAATTCTGCTTATAGATGAACAACCTAAGAAAGCATCACTACCAATTGAATTAATATTTGTTAAAAAATTAACTGTTTCGATTGATTCACAATTTATAAACAAATTACCACTTAATGAGTTAGTATCGACATTAATTTCTTTTACTTCATTACCGTTACAATATAATTTTTTTGAATAATAAACAGGATTTGATGTTTGATACAAGAATGTTGATTGCATCCATGATTTTATATCAGTTATATTAACTTTCTCAATATTTACACAATCTGCAAAACAACTATCAGCAGTAATTTTGCCATTGAAAAATACATTCTTTAAAGATGTATCACCAGAAAATGATGCATTACCAATAGTAATTGAATTACCTAAAAATTCTATACTTGTTAGAGATGTATTATTTGAAAATGCTGCATCTCCAATCGTAACAGAATCAGCTAAAAATTTTAGTTCCGTTAATTTATAATTGTAAAATGCATAAGAACCAATTTTTGAGGAATTAGTACTCAATTGAATGATTTCGTTATCTTTTTCAAACAGTGTTGCACCATTGCTTATTGGATTTCCTTTTTCGCTTGAAAACTCAGAAGAATACCAATCTTCCAAACTTTGAATTTTAACACTTTCTATTGCGGCACATCCGTCAAAACATTCATTATACTTTTTTATTCCTTCTAAGCTAATAGTTTTGAGATTTTTGCAGTTAGTAAATGCTCCTTTGCCAATTATAGAAATACTATCTGGAATGCTAATTGATTCAATACCAGTATTATTTTTAAATGCATTTTCTTTTATTTTAACCACAGGAAGTTTATTGTGTGTCGCTGGAAATATTATATTTTTATCTACACAATCGCCTATTCCTGTAACGGAATAGGTTTGCATATCCGAAGATAATTCGAACGAAAGTCTTTCAGAACTTTTGCTACTATCAGTGTTTCCACAAGCAGTAAACAAAAAAACTGGCAATAATACAATTATCAATAAAGATAAAATTTTCAAACATTTTGATTTCATCAATTGATTGTATATGCAAAAACTAAAAAAGTCAAAAAATTAAGTTTAGAATATCAATTCTAATAATTGGCGGTTAAATGTGTGCTTGTCTATATACAAGTGGCGTCGCTTCATTCCGCCAGACAAGCACAAAAAAGTGCGTGCTTGTAAACAAGCGCACGCACTTTTTCTTTAATATTCCGCTAGTTTCAAAATGCACTGACCATTGCCACTGTTTTTTTATATTTACATGGTTTTACCGTGGGGTGCAATGACTTTACTTTTGATTCTATCGATTAAACTAGTTTTCTTTTGTGTGCATAAATTTTCCATTAATGGCTCAACCGTAACCGCAACAGGAGACCAAAAATTATCATTCTTTAAACAGTTTCCCTGAGTACCACAACGGTTAAATCCATTGGGAATATATAGCTGAGCAAGTGGAACACTGCTTTGGATTGTCATTTCATAAAGTCCTGGTTTTATTTTAGCATGGGGATTCATCGCTTGTAATTCACGAACTAATTCATCGTAAGTTAGCATACCAGTAATACCTTTATTCATAACACCTCCGTGATAAATTTACCATTTTCATTATATTACGGTAGATAGAGAATTACAATCCATTATGTAATTTATCCGTGGTAACGGCGGTAGTATTCACCTTTTAGCGCCATTAATTCGTCGTGGGTACCGGATTCGACAATGCGTCCGCCTTGGCAAACATAAATGCAGTCGACATTTTGAATCGTTCGTACCTTGGTAGTAACAAAAACACGGGTACGGTTTTTCAATTTGTTAATGATGATATCATTACAGCGCTTTTCTGATGCCGTGTCAAAGCAATTAAGCGCTTTATTTAAAACCAACAAATCTGGGGCGTGTAAAACGGTGCGGGCTAAGTTCACAGCTTGTTGTTCCGCATTAGTTAACATAACCGTATTTTCGGTGATATGTGTATTATAACCGTTGGGCAACAAACGGATAAATTGGTCGAAACCGAACATGCGTGCGGATTGAATGACATTCTCCGGTAAAGTTTTACCGACCCCGTACATTATGTTTTCTGCAATCGTACCATCTAATAAAAACGGACGATCCGAACACATACCCACGCGTTCGTAGAACTTTTGACTGCGGATACGCGCCAAATTAATCTCGTTGATTTTAATTTCCCCCGCCTTGGGTAATTCAAACTTAGTCATTAAATCCACAATCGCCGAGGCGGTACCGCTCTCTTCTTCCGAAAACGCCACGGTACTGCCAAACGGAATAGTAAAGCTAATATCTTTTACTTTTTCGGTCGAAACATGGTCAAACACAATATTACCATCGATTTTTTTAATCTTTACATCTTCGTCGGCGGTAACATCATCAGGACAATCAATAATACCAAAGAAAACTTTGGCGTAACTTTCGGTCGGTTGAATTACATTAGACGCCGTGGTAATAATTTTAGTATTGGACAAGAAACGCGAGCTGTACAATAAAAAGGCGGGCAAAATTGCGAAGTCTGACATTGACAACGAACCGTTAATCGCCAAAATACCAAACACTACTGTAATCGCCAAATACATAAAGTTGGACAAGAAACTGATATACCCATCGTTCAAACCGACCACAGTATCGGTGGCAATCACATTTTTTCCCGTGTTAATTGATTCAAATTCGTCGTCACCTTTAATACCGTTTTCTTGGAAGAAACCATGCAAAGTTGCGTGCTGTTCAATAAAATTGTAAATTTTGGAACTGGCTTCTTCACGGCGCGTATAATACTTTTGTGTTTTCTTAACTACAATTTTGGCAATGATTAAAGTCACTGGCAACAAGGCAATGACCAAGAAACTCAAAGTGACATTCAACGACAACATCATAACAATATTTAAAATGAAGAAGAAAATCGTTCGCGCAATAGAATAAATCATCGCCAAACATTGTTGCAACAAAACACGCCCCACGGCAAATTGGTGCGTAGTTTCGCTGATTTCAAATTTATCGATAAAGGACAACGGCACGACATCTAACTTACGACGCGCGTCGTACATAATGCCCAGCGTAACTTTGTACTCATAATTAATAATGATACACTTACACGCCAAAGCGAAAGTTTCCGACAAAATGCACAACACTAAATACAAAATTAGCGGTTGTAAAACTACGGCAATATTATGGTGTAACCCCCAATCCTCAAAAGTGTTCAAAGCTTGGGCGGTCAAATTAGGCATGTATGAATACATCGCGATGCCGATTAGCCCAAGTAGAATAACCAGCAAGATGCGCCATTTCAGTGGTTTAAAATAGGACATTACACGCATAAAGATGGACTGCTTGTGTTTTTTCATGCTGGCTCGCCCTCCTCCTGTGCGTTCTGTAAAAAGAATGCGGCATACTCTTGATTATCCGCCAACAATGATGCATGAGTACCCTTAATGTAACTATGGTCAGTTTTAGCAAAGAACACTTCGTCGGCATTTTCACAAACCAAAGAACGATTGGTAGTAAAGATGCACGCTTTATTTTCGGCGCGTAATTTTTGCAGAATACTACGCACAATCGTATTACGCAGGTTGACAAAACTGCCGTCAAAAACATAGAATTCCGCCGGTTTTAAAATACAGCGTGCCACATTAATTAACGCTTTAATATTTTCAGGTAGTTGCGAACGTACCGATAATGGCGTGTCCAAAAACGATGGTAAGACCGCTAAATTAGCCGCCCCAATTTCATTAAAGGTCGCCAAAATTTCCTCATCAGTCACCGTGGGATTAAATAATTGAATATTTTCACGCACCGTACCCGTAATAAATTCTGGATATGTCGGACAATACGAAATAATTTTGGAACGATAATATTGCTTATTAAGTTCTTTAATGTTAACGCCATTGACCAATACCACACCGGTAGTCGGTTCAATATAGCGTAACAGAATTTTAATCAAAGTGGTACGCCCCACACCGACTTCACCACAGAATGCTAACATTTTACCTTTGTGTAATTCTACTGATAAATTTTCGATTGTTTTACGACCATTCCAGTAACGGTGGTTTACTTGGTACATGACCAATGAGCTACCAAAATCGGTATCCAGTTGTGTAATGCCATTGTCAATATCTTCTTCGGGTAATTGCATAAACTGGTCAATGCGTTCGTAAGCGATGCGACCGCGCGTCATCGGATTAATTACCAAATTGAAAATATTAAGCGTAGCCGCAGTACACAAAGTGATGTATTGTAAAATCGTATTAATGATGACCAATTGTTCCGCAACATTTTGCGGCGTAACCGACAATGCACCGGCCAAGATAATTCCGAAAGTAACAATGCCAAAAATAATATTATTAGTACATTCAAAAACATGCTTTGATTGGTCAATGTCATAAACTTCACGCGATAATTTTTCGTTCTGGACTGCCGCATCTTTTAAGCGTTCCGACTGTTTACCCAAAATACGAATATCGCGCGCCCCCGCAATACTTTCACGGGTGGTCACAATGGATTTATCATAAGCCACCACGGCTTCCGCCATACGCTTAGCAATAACTTTACGGTGAATTAACAAGATACCAATTTCCACTAAAATCGCCACCACAATGAACAAAACATAAATGGGCGACAAAGTCATAATTAAAATACAACTACCCAAAATGGTGATGATAAAGTAAACATACGCGCGCAAGTATTGTTCATGGCGGTATTTGACCCAATAAGAATCTTCAATCATACAAGACAAAAATTTACTGGTGCCCCATTCGTATAATACATTGGTCGGAACACGGGTCATTTTTTCGTAAAGCATGCGGCGCGCGTTAGAGCGACAATGAATACCGTAAACACTAACTCGATTACGGGCGTATAACGATACAAAGAAAATCACGACAAGTAGTACCAAAACGATGGCGGCGTTAATTAAGAAATGCCCCACTGCGGGCAAAGTACCAGCGTCGTTGTTAATTTCTTCGGTCACCAAATTTTTCAAAACCATGGGGTACAAAATATTCAGAATTTCCATCAGACCAAAGAAGAAAACAGCCCAAAACAAATCCTTTGCTGCACCGCGCTGAAAACGATAGATCCGCATGTTACGCATCTAACCTTAATATACATAAAAATCCGTTACTTCGCAATTGGTTTGTGTGCTGTCATAATCTTACTGGGGCTTTGGTTAGATGCCGTACAAAGCACTGCCACCGTAATTGCTCCGGAACAGTTTCATGTGGTTTTAGATGCGGGACATGGGGGATACGACAATGGTGCTTGCGTCGACGGAGTCAGTGAAGCCGGACTCAATTTACAAATCGTCAAAGTCTTGGCGACCGAACTACGCAATCGTGGCTGTGCCGTATCCTTAACGCGGGTGGATAGCGAAAGTCTGAACCCACCCTATGCGAAAAACAAAAAAGTGGCGGACATGGCCAAACGCCGTGAAAAAATTCGCACACTAAACCCAGACTTAGTTATTTCAATTCATTTGAACACTTACCCATTAAGCTCCGTTAGCGGACTGCAATGCTTTTATGCCAACGAAACCACCGGTAGCCAAGACTATGCCACCGCGATTCAAGACCAATTTAACCGAAGCGGTTTACCTATTTATAAAGCAGTGAAGCCAACAGATTTTAATTTAGTGGAACATTCGCCTTGCCCCGCGGTTTTGATTGAGTGTGGCTTTTTAACCAACCCACGCGAACGACAATTATTACAGACTGCCAGTTATCAACAAATTTTAGCGTACAACATTGCCACCGCCGTCATCACCGCTAAGCACAAATCCAGCACGATTCGCGTATGCTGAAACAAAGGAGGTACCAAAGATGTGTCATTGTCCTACTGTCGGCGATTTAGTCCACTGGGCTTTCCGTTGTGTGCGTTGCGGTAACCATTGTCAAACCAGCCATTGCCAATCAAATAGCAATTGCCACCAAAGCTGTGCTAGTTATTGTTGCTCATGTACGCAAAATAACAATCAAACCAACGCTTGCCCCATCGCCCCTAATCATAATTGCACTAGTAATACTAGCGGAAGATACTAACCGCGCATAATACCACCACGCATGATAGATACTATCCGTGGAGGTAAAATGCAATCATACACTACGCAAGCACACCAACGCAATTATCAAGGAAATGTCATACTCCCCAACAAGTTTAATGTTACCAAGCGTAAAGCGACACGCGGCATAGCGGTCTGGATTTTGGCGCTGACGGTTGCGATAACCAGCAGTTTGTTAGGAGTTGTG
Source organism: Clostridia bacterium (assembly GCA_017619495.1). Lineage (GTDB taxonomy): Bacteria > Bacillota > Clostridia > Christensenellales > UBA1242 > RGIG8050. The sequence continues at coordinate 31,966 of JAFZSF010000028.1, forward strand.
ACATTACATAATCAACAATTAAAACACCGGATTCAAGCTTTGGAAACACAAAGTACCGCTGTGACAGCGCCGACCACCACCAACAACAAACCAACACGCCGCGGTAAAACTTTACCCAGCGTGCCAATTTCCGAACAACAACACGAAACCGAAAACCTACCCTTACTGAATCAACATTAAACCAAAACGCGGTCGTGCATTTTATCAGCCGTAATTTCAATCACACGGGTTGCCACCGTATTAATAATTTCTTCGTCGCTAGTGTAAAACAACATTACGGCTTTGGTGCGTTCCATACCTTGGTTCAAGGCGGTAATACTTTCCAAATCCAAATGGTTGGTTGGTTCGTTGAAAATTAATAAGTTACCTTGCTCTAACATAGTTTTGGCTAGCATACAACGCACGCGTTCCCCACCCGATAACACATTAGCTTTTTTTAAGGCTTCTTCGCCCGAAAACAACATACGCCCTAGCCAACTACGGATAAAAGTTTCGTTCGTATCCGTCGAATATTGTTTCAACCAATCCAACAAGTTCAAATCGCACTTTTCAAAATAACTACGGTAATCCACCGGCAAATAAGAAGTTGTAATCGTTTTCCCAATCGTCACGGTACCACTATCGGGCTTTTCCAAGCCCATAATGCAGTTAAACAACTTATCCATGCGGAAACTCTTATCGGTTAAGAAAGCAATCTTTTCGCCTTTGTTCACACGGAAAGAAACATTGCGGAAAAAACCATCGACAGTTAAATTTTCCACCGCCAAAATTTCATTACCCGGCTCACGCGCACATTCAAAGTTGATGTACGGATATTTACGCGAAGACGGTTTAATGTCTTCAATCGTTAATTTTTCCAATTCCTTTTTACGGCTAGTCGCTTGACGCGACTTACTGGCATTAGCAGAGAAACGCGCAATGAAGTCTTTTAATTCTTGGGCGCGGGCTTCGGCTTTTTTGTTCGCCTCTTTTTGTTGTTTTAATAATAATTGACTGGTTTCATACCAAAAATCATAGTTACCCACAAACATGTTAATTTGGTTAAAATCCACATCACAAATATGCGTACAAACTTGGTTTAAGAAATGACGGTTGTGCGAAACGATAATGGTCGTATTTTTGAAATCCAGTAAAAATTCTTCTAACCAATGCGTACCCGCCAAATCAAGGTTATTGGTCGGCTCATCGAGAATCAAAATATCTGGATTACCAAACAAAGCACGCGCCAACAAAACCTTAACTTTAATTTTAACATCAAGGTCTTTCATCTGTTGGTCGTGTAAATCTTCATCAACACCCAAGCCCGATAACATAATGCGGGCATTACTGTCAGCATCCCAACCGTCCAGTTCAGCAAATTCGGCTTCCAAAGCTCCCAGTTCATTTCCCTGTGCCTCGGTCATTTCCGGCAAAGCATAGTATTTCTCTTTCAAGGCAATAATTTCTGCCAAGCGTTGGTGTCCCCCGATTACCGTGTTGATAACGGTCAAATCATCAAAGGCGTTTTGGTTTTGCGCCAAAGTGGAAATGCGTTGGTTCTTGCCAACAATCACTTCACCTTTGTTCGGTGTAATTTCACCCGACAAAATTTTCAAGAAAGTTGACTTACCCGCGCCATTCGCCCCAATAATGCCATAACATTCGCCGGGTAAAAATTTCAAATTGACATCTTTGAACAAAACCCGTTTACCGTACTGTAAAGATACATTTACTACTTGAATCATACTCGGCAGTATACCACAGAACCCACCCGAATTAAAGCGTAATTTTAACCAACAAAAAAGCAGTGTTGCCACTGCTCTTTGCATGATTACAAACGATTAAGCTTCGTGGGTTTGGCGGGTACGACGCACTTTCACAATCACACCAACTACCACCAAAGTCAAACCAACCACGCCTAAAATACAAACCGTCATAAATAATACTTTCAACCAATCATCGTCCCACCAATTTTTGCTGCTGGCACGATTGATATGTTCTGCGTATTCTTCATCAATTTTGGATATATCCAAATGGACAGCGGGACGCACGCCAGCCGCTTGGGCGACGGTACGCGCATGGATATAAGATTCTTGCGACTCACTACCATCCTTAGTTTTATTTGCCGAAAGTACCAGTGCATAATAACTTTCACTTTCTACACCAATGTCCGGATTACGCAACCATACGCGGTTAGCGATGGTAGTATCTTGCCATTGCAAAGTATTGGGTCTTAATACTTCTTTTGCGTCATCTAAGACTTGCCAAACCTGTAAATCACCCACCGATGGCAACCACAAACGATCACTACTATCCAAATCAAAGTAGGCGGTTAATTGGTTTTTATCGGCTTCAACTTCATCGCGTTCAACTTGGGTTAAACCCTGTTTGGCGTAAGCCATGTATACAATTTTACGGTTAGCGTCATCATTGGCTTCGTTATGTCCTGCCACGAAGCCTGGAATTACTTTGTCTTTGTACTTAGCATACGCTTTATCGTCAAGCATGGTTTTCGCTGCTTCGTACAAGAATTTACGAATATCGCTACCGCCATCTTGATCTAAGATAACTTGACCATTTTCTTGTCCACTGGTATAAGCATCATTTTTCCAAACGGTTTTACTGTAACCATTGGTCCAAATATTGGCGCCATCTTGATAAAGATTAATGCCGGCACGGGCGGTTTTGTTAAAGTGTGTTGAAGTGTATGGATCAGCCATCCAGAAAGTTGCCACGCCATCATCAACTTTGGTTAAGCGCCAATCATGACCAAAAAATTTAAAAATGTTACCTTCAATTAAACCAGTTTTATCGACGGCATAACAGCCAGCATCATCGAACAAAATTTGACCGCTTAAATCGCCGTTAGCGTTACTGGCCGGCTGTAAAGACATAGTTTGCGCTTGCATAACTGGTACCAAAGTAGCCGCACCCACCACCAATAATGCTAAAACAAAAACCAATGTGCTGAATAATAGATTGATTTTTTTCATTTTATATCCCCTTTCAAGTATCAATGATAGCCAAAAAAAGGGGAAAAGTCAATCCCCCTGCTTAATTTTTTTCAACATTTTTTGTTCAGACTTACTTAACGCTGACCGAGCCGACGAACGCACCTTAACGGGTGTTACACCGTCGCCCTTGGCCAATACCTTTTTGTGCGTGGGTGTTTGGTCAAAAGCCGAACGCGAAGCAGTGATATCATCGGTACCTTGTGGTGTACCAAACATACGACGCACTGCTGATTGCACCAATTCTTCCGAACTTAAAGTTTCAATCGCGGCTTTTAATTGTGGGTCATCATTACCCGAAAAAGTAGCATTCTCAATATAATCTATGGCGCTGGCTTTGGCGTATTGGTCTTCCAAAAATTCACTTTCCGCCGCTGCGGTGCGTTCAGCAATATCTTTTTTGGCTAGGCGACGCGCTTCATCGTGAACTTTCAAACGCTCCGTTAGTTTTTCCATGGTAATAATTAGCAACCATAACAGACCTAATCCGGCGATCCCCAAAATCAACCATAACCATTCCATGATTATAAATTAGCTTTAAATGGCGGTTTTGACAACTTATTTTACAGGCTGTGCAGAGTTGGGAGCGCTTTTATCGGTTATTACTTTTACTTTTTTCTCACGACAGAAAATCGCATAGAACGCTGGCACCACGATTAAAGTGGTTAAAGTACCAAATAGTAAGCCACCAATGGAAACCACCGCCAACGGCTTAATCATATCGCTACTGCCCCCGGGGTTAAATAGTGACCAACCAAACGCCATGGGTACCATCGCTAAAATCGTCGTCAGCGCTGTCATGAAAATCGGACGCATACGCGTGTGCATGGCGGTAACCAACGCTTCTTTAACCGATAAACCATCAGCACGGGCTTGGTTCGTATAATCGACCGCCAAAATACCATTGTTAATGACCACACCCATCAAAATTAACAAGCCAATCAAAGCCGGAATTGACAACGGCATGCCGGCAAAGAACAAAAAGAAGAAAGCACCGGTAAAGCCCAATGGTACACAAATTAAGATAATGAACGGCATCAAGAAAGATTGGAAAATGGCGACCATGACTAAATAAATCAAAGCAAAACCAACAGCCAAGGCGATGCCCATGGATTGATAACTTTCTTGCATTTCACCTTCCATACCATTATCCAAAATGGTAACTCCCGCATCTTTGAAATCGCCATGGATTAATTCATCAACATAGCGGTTCATTAATGATTGAATTTGATTAGTATTAGCACTGGGGTTGGCTTTAACTTCGATGACCGCAGCATACTTGCCGTTTTGCTTCAAAATTTGTTGCACCCCGTCGTCATAACTTTCATAAATGATTGAACGAATATTCAAGTTCTCTTTTTGGTCGGCGAACTTCGCGTCAATCGCTTTACCAAATTGTCCCAGGGTATTAAACGCCGCACTGTAATCACTGTTATCAACCGTTAATGTAACCGAAACACTATTGGCTACCATATTGCTAGCCATACTGGCGGCCGTAACATCAATATCACTATAATATGTTTGGTCGAAATTTCGGAAGGCCTTGTACAACTTTTCACTAGCCTCGTCGGTCGTCAGGCTGCGTTGATCTTTCAATTTAATTTCGACCGACATACCAATTCCATTAGAAAGAATATTGGAGCCGTTATCATAGGCAATTACGCATTTATCTAAGTCGTTACCTAAGACATCAACTACCTGTTGGTATAAAGGTTGCGCCAAGGTTACTTTTTCGGCAACTGCTTGACCTTTGGCATTCAAAGTAGCCGTAACGGTCAAAGCACCTTCATCAGTTGACGGCAGCAAAATAAAGCCGTTAATCATCATCAAAGCGCCCGAACCCACAAACAAAATCAATGCTAATAACACGGTCAACCATTTCTTGTCAATCGCAAAGCGCAACACCTTGTCAAAAACATGGTTAGCACCGGTGGTAAATTTACGCCAACTCGCACCCATTTTTTGCCAAAAGTTGGGCTTTCCTGTCGTAGCCACTTTGGTAATTGACGGATTAATTTTGAATGTAGACACAATCGACGGTAAGAACATAACCGCAACTACAAACGAACACAATAGTGACAAGATAACCACCCAAACCAAATCAGTAAAGATTTGCATGATTAAACCGTCTAAGAAGAACATTGGGAAGAATACACAAATCGTAGTCAACGACGAAGCCAACATCGCCAGCATAATTTGTGACGCCCCTTTGATACACGCTTCGCGTAACGGGAACCCTTTACTGCGTAAACGGAAAATGTTTTCCAAAACCACGACCGAGTTATCAACCAACATACCAACCGCTAACGCTAAGCCGGACATCGAAATGATATTTAAGTTGATACCCATGAAGTACATTGCGACAAAGGTACCAACCAAGGCTAACGGAATCGAAATTCCAATCGCCAAAGTCATTTTGAACGAACGCAAGAATAAGAACAAAATCAATAAAGCCAATAAGCCACCAACGACCAAATTTTCCCCCACCGAACCCACAGTTTGGTTAATGTATTCGCCTTGGTTGTTGGTAATATCATAGTTAAAGCCCGGATTTTCCGCTTTAATTTTATCCAAAGTAACGATCACATTGGCGCAAGTTTCAGCCGTTACCGCGTTACCAGTTTTTTGAATTTGAATACTATAAGTATCAACCAAACCATGATCGGCAGAATTTTGCCACGCTTGGTTGTGGTCTTGTCCTTCAATTTTAGTTTCAATATTAGATGAAATTGAACCAACCCCTACCGTAGCCGAAATTTTATCCAAAACATTGTTTTTGAACCAAGTCGTATCCCCAGCTTTATCCGTATGTGAAACAGTAACGAACATAACTGGCAATAAAGTGGGATCAATTTTTAAGATTTGTTGATTATAAACCGTATCATGCGCCCCAATATTATCCAGTCCCATATTTTCCAGCGCCATATTTAATTCGGTTAAATCGACCGTGGCATCATTATAATATTCCAAAGTCATCATCACCACACCCATGGATAACATAGTCGTGCTACGCGTATTTTTAATCCCCGAAATATTCGCTACCGCTTGGGTCGCATCGGTCGTCAATTTTTCCAATTCAGCCGCAGTCGGCATCACTTCGGGCAAGACCAACCCCGCCATAATGGTTTGACCTTGTTTAAGATAATATTGCGCAATTTGGTTCGCAGTTAACCCCTGCAAAGCAACTGGGTCATTCACATGCGCCATAAAATCATCTTTATCGGCATTGTAAGTGGCATCATCATCGTAGTAGGCACGCGCATTGGTAAGCACCAAGATTATGAAGTCTTGTTGAAACTTAGTTGCTTTGGTAGCATCGTAATCTGGGTCAGAGGGGTCGGTATAGGTTTTAAGTAAAGCACCCAAGCGATTCATCGTTTTAGTTTGGTCAGGATTTAAGACCACCACCGCATACGGTAAATTCATGGACGGGAATAAATCGACCGTCATTTTAGAAAAGGCAAAAACACCCAAAATTAGGATCGCCATAATACAGACAAAAACGGTATAGGGTTTATGTACCCCGATTTTAGCGAACCAATTTTCTTTAATATTTTGATCTAACTGTGCTTGATTTTGTGACATAATCACTTATTATGCTGATTATGCCAATATTTGTCAATGTTTATTTTGATTTAGTTTTGGGTTTATTCACCGCTTTTTCGTTGTTGGTAGAAACGGTTTCTTTAATCGTGGTAAACAAAGTTGAAACATTGGCAAGGTCATTCGGTACAATAATTTTGGTAGCTTCGCCCGCCGCTAAGGCTTTCAAAGCTTCGTAACCCTGTAAGGTTAAATAAGCTGCGTCAGGTTTAGCCGCGACAATTTTTTCAATCGCTTGTTTTTGACCTTCGGCTTCGGTTAACAACGCCACTTTACGCGCTTCGGCTTTCAAAATTTCAGCTTCTTTTTCACCTTCGGCGACCAGAATTTTACTGCGCTTTTCACCTTCGGCTAACAAAATATTTTCACGGCGTTCGCGTTCCGCACGCATTTGCTTTTCCATGCTTTCTTGAATGGCTGCGGGTGGTAAAATATTTTTTAATTCGACACGGTTGACTTTAATGCCCCATGGGTCGGTTGCCGTATCAATAATTTCACGCATCTTCGTATTAACCGTATCACGACTGCTTAAAGTTTCGTCCAATTCCAATTCGCCAACAATGTTACGCAAAGTGGTAGCGGTCAAATTTTCGATGGCAGCCATCGGGCGTTCAATCCCATAGGTATATAATTTGGGGTCAACAATTTGGAAGAAAACCACACTGTCAATTTGCATTGTAACATTATCTTTGGTAATCACGGGTTGCGGTTTGAAATCGGCAACCTGTTCTTTCAAGCTGATGGGCGCTGACGCGCGATCAATAAACGGCATAATAAAGCGCATACCCGTTCCCAGTGTTTTATAGTATTTACCTAAGCGTTCCACGATAACCGCGGTTCCCTGTTTAACGATGCGAATTGATAGTGAAAAAATTATCACTAAGGCGACACCGATGATGATAATAGCAATTAACCAAGGTTGCATGATTGAATTCTCCTTTTTCTTATTTTTTAATTGTGCGCGCGGCAGGTTGCACAATCATTTTGTTACCTTCAACGCGTTCAATCACAACTTCATCATTTTGTTTTAAGTTAACACTGCATGTTACTTTCCAAACCACATCATTAATTTTAATGGAAGATGTACCGTCCACAACATCGGATAACAAACGGGCGGTTTTGCCAAAGTATTGATCCACATTGGTCGGCACCGTCGGTTTTTTAATCAAGCGTTTTAACAACGGACGAGCTGTGCAAAGAGCGACCACAGTAACTACAAAAAAGATGCCCACCTGCCAATAAACATTCACATGACAAGCCGCCAAAATTAACGCGACCAAAGCACCGACCGAAAAACAGCTGGCGAAAAAGTCGACTGTGAAAAATTCTAATAATAAAGTGAGTGCCATGACGACAGCCCAAACCACAATCATTGTTGTTGTCATACTACTATATTATAGTTTTTTCTTGGTCTTATGTCCAGTTTTTTGTTGCAAAGCGTTAATACGCTCGCGGTACTGAATGGCTAATTCAAAGTTCAAGTTTTGGCTGGCATTGTTCATTAAAGCCGTTAACTGCTCGACTGACAAATCTTCGGTGGTGGAACCGTCCTTTTCTTTCTTGGTGATATAAAGTGAATTCTTAATCGAACTATAAACGGTACGCGGTGTAATGTTATGTGCCGCATTATATTGCATTTGAATTTGACGACGCCGTGCCGTTTCATCCATGGCGGCTTGCATACTGGGCGTGACGCTATTAGCGTACAAAATTACACGAGCTTTGGCATTACGCGCCGCACGACCAATCGTTTGAATTAATGACCGCGTCGAGCGGAACAAACCTTCTTTATCCGCGTCCAAAATCGCGACTAACTCAACTTCGGGCAAATCCAAACCTTCACGCAATAAGTTAATGCCGACAATAACATCAAATTGGTCTTGACGGAAAGCAGTTAAAATTTCCGTACGCTCCAAAGTGTCAATCTCACTGTGTAAATAACGCACACGCACTTGGTTTTCGGTTAAAAATGCAGTCAAATCTTCCGCCATTTTTTTGGTTAAAGTGGTGATCAGAACTTTACCCTTGCCCGCCACCACGGTGCGAATTTCTTGCAAAACATCGCTGACTTGATGGTCTTTACCCCGCACAATTACCACAGGATCAAGTAATCCGGTCGGGCGAATAATTTGTTCGACGACATGTTGCCCCGCCATTTCCAATTCGTACTTTTCAGGGGTTGCGGAAACATAGATACACTGCCCCAAGCGTTGATTGAATTCACGGAAATTCAACGGGCGATTATCATAAGCCGATGGCAACCGGAAACCAAAATCGACCAAAACTTTTTTACGCGCACGGTCACCATTATACATACCGCGAATTTGCGGAATGGTAATGTGCGATTCGTCGATAAATACTAAGTAATCCTTAGGAAAATACGAAAGCAAAGTGTATGGTGGCTCGCCGGGCTGACGGCCATCAAAATAACGGGAGTAGTTTTCAATACCTTTGACAAAACCAAGTTCGGCTAACATTTCTAAATCATAATTAGTGCGTTGCGTAATACGGTGACTTTCCACCACCATGTTATGATCATCGAAGAATTTTTTTTGCACTGCCAAGTCGGCGCGAATTTTTTCAATGGCTTCGTGTAGGCGTTCCGACCCCACGGCAAAGTGCGACGCAGGGAAAATGGCGATATGCGATAACGATGAAATTTTGTTACCGGTCAAAGCGTCGACTTCAAAAATACCTTCAATTTCGTCACCCCAAAACTGTACTCGTACTGCCACATTAGAAGCATACGACGGGATAATATCCACGACATCACCATGCGCACGGAAACTGCCACGCACAAAATCGACATCGGCGCGCTTATATTGGTTATTCACCAAACGGGTAACCAAGTCGCGACGGTTCATTTCCATACCCGGACGCAACGAAATTCCCATTTTAAAATACTCTTGCGGTTCACCCAAACCATAAATACAGGATACCGAAGCCACCACAATCGTATCATTACGCTCACATAATGATGTGGTTGCCGCGTGACGCAATTTATCAATTTCGTCATTAATAGCCATGTCTTTTTCTATGTAAGTATCGGTCGCGGGCAAATAAGCTTCGGGCTGGTAATAATCATAATAGGATACGAAATATTCCACGCGGTTTTCGGGGAAAAATTCACGGAACTCATTACACAATTGCGCCGCCAAAGTTTTGTTGTGCGCAATGACCAGCGTCGGTCGATTAATGTTTTTAATTACATTGGCCATGGTAAAAGTCTTACCACTACCAGTAACACCCAAAAGTACTTGGTGGCGTACCCCGTCTTTAATTCCTTGTGACAAAGCCGCAATCGCTTGCGGCTGGTCTCCGGTAGGTTGATACTTGGCAACTAACTTAAAATCCATATTACGATTATTTACCGAAAATGCGGTTCAAAATGACACCTAGAACGAAAGCCAAAATGGCACCACCGACGGTTAAACCAAGTTTCCACAGTAAGGAGCGCATCATTTGGCGTTTTTGCGATTGGCGTTCACGGTCAAAAGCCGCACCACGCATAGTCAAAGAAACCAAGAAATAAACTTTTCCGTTCTTTTCTTTCTTTTCGCATTCAATGTAATCATCCAACGCTAAATTACTAACCACCACATCTAATTGCTTAGCGGTGATTTCGTATTTCGGCATTAAAGCGGTCAACAATTCCTTAGGAGTGAAAATGCCTTTGTTTTCACCCTTGCACTTTTCAAAGATGTACGACATCACACGGGTTTCAGTCTTATTTAGCATCTTTTTTAGGAGCCTCCTCCGCTTTGGGCGCGGCTACCGGTTGATTTGCTTTTTCGTCTTTGTTAGTCTCAGCTTGGGCAGCTTTTTTGTCCTTACCTCTCAAAGCGCGTGGTGCGTCAACAAAACGGGTGGCACGCGCGGTCTTGATGAAGTAGAAGATAACACCCGCTAACAAACCAACTGACAAAACGATCAGGATAATACCCCAAACGGTATTCAAATTGACACTTTTGTTTGTTGATTCGGCGTCCAAAGTAAACGCGATGGAAGAACTAACCGTACTGCTGGTGTAGTTATTATACAATTCAGCCGTAACTTTGTAAGTACCACTACCCTCGGTCAAATCAAATTTATAGGTATAGTTGTTGGGGTCTTTAATCGCCTTGGTAGCATCGTTATCGGTCGACCAGTCACTGCTGCTAATGAAGGTACCGTCATCAAAAGTAACGGTTACGGAAACTTTATCCCAATAGTATTTTAATGCGTCGTCATTTTCGTTAATCAAATTCAACATGGTTTCGTTGCCGTCAAAAGCGAACTTTGACATATCAATTGTCACATAACGATGACCATTACTATCTTTATCAATAATCAATTTATCTGAAGATTCGGTAATGGTTTTATTTTCCTTACCATCGTTATAGGTTAAGAAGCCCTCACTTAATTTAACTTGCCCATTTTCCAAGTTACCGAAAGTGACATTATAACTAACCGTCGAACTACCTAATTTGTAAGTTACCGTGTAAACACCGGAAACAGTACTCTTACTGGAAGCCCCCAAAGCAGTATAGTTATTAGCGTTGTATTTGCTGTTGGTTTTAACATCAGCGAAGAAAGTACCTTCGGGACGGAAAACATAGTAGCCATTAATGGGTGCAATGATGCTTTCTTTACCCGCAGCTTTCTTTTGTTTGTTAGAAACCAAGAAACTGCTGCTACCACTCTTTTGAACTGTAATTTCAACATCGTCCGAACTAGCGTTACCCGCTGTAACATTGGCCATCGGAATGGCAATCGCTGGGTACATATAGCCAGTTACAGTGCTACCATCATAAATTGGTTCCAAATAGTCATACAAGTACGCGCTATTAACCACGAAGTCGGTGGCGGCACCGTAGTTAGCGTCTTTGAATTCGTCTAAGGTAATTGCATATGCCGGTTTATCGGTGGTATTTGTACCATTGTCACCAAGTAAATATTTTTCGTTTTTAATGCGGTAAATTTTGGTTTCATCAATTTCCGATGTGGTGGTAATACCGTTTAACATCATTTTTTCGGTATTATAATCCTCGCCCATCAAAATGTTTGATGCGGTACTGGAAGCGTTAACTTGAACTACACAGTTGATATTATAGAAAGGATCAGCCTCACCAGTAAAATAACAATCGAAGCGCAATTTATGTTTGCCAGTTTCATTTGGTGTGAATTTATTACCCGTAACGCTGTTCGGGTCACTGACTTCACCCATTACTGTAACGGTATAGTCACCGACTTCGGCACCATCAGCAGCTTGGTATAATTTACGATTACTGGAAATATAAACTAATTCGTTTGATTCGTTGTAAATGTGCACATCGGGTAAGGTCATGCTGTTACCCAAAGTCAAGGTCGCATCAACCGCATCACTGTCTGTGCTTAAACCGTCCAAGCGACCATGCCATTCACCACTGCTTTCAATGTTAATTTGTTTAACCAAAACGGAAACTTGACTGCTGGCGTATTCCTTAGCGGTAATGACCAAAATGTAATCATCTTTCACATCAGGTGTAAAATACAATTCCTTACCAACGCCACCTAAGGTATAACTGTCGCGGTTAAAAGCAACTGAACTAACGATTTCCGCACTGGCGCTGTTACCATTGTAAATGTTATAGCGTTTATGGTCTTTTTTTGAATAAACCGCGATGCTCATTTGACCGTCAATCGCAGTACCCCAGTTAGCAGTAATACTGGTAATTTTTACCGGTTTACCCGCTTTGAAAGTATTGTCGGCAATGTTATCACTGATTGTAGCATTAAGCGTTACGCTGTGACCGGCCGTTTCATCATAAATTGTAAAGGCAGCCCGTTTCCATGCGTAACCGTATTGTGCCACTGTGTCTTTGGTTTGATAAATAGCGTCCGCAAACAATTCTGTGTGGAAGTAATCATCTGAATCGGCGTTACTGGTTGCTTTACCTAATTGGTGTTTCAAAGCGGACTGTAACCCGTTGAAGTTTTGGGCTACCGCGTAAATGTAGTAGTTACCGGCCCCCACTGCCAAATCGGTCATGTCAACCGTAAGTGAAGTGCCGGCAGTATAATCCAATGCCTTAACATCACTTCTATTATCAGCGTTAACCAAATAATAACTTTTTTTAAGGTCATTTTCAGGAGTGTGGTCATCGTCGAAATCTGGCACTTGGAAATCAAAAGTATTACCTTCAACTTGGTAAACATCGCTCACTTGGAAAGTTTTATTCGCGTCAATAATGGGTGAGTTAATACCATCGGTACCACAATTAAAGGCGCTTTCACCATCAACAAAGAAATACAAATATTTATAAGTTGAATGAGCGGTGTCATACGCACTATATTTTTCGTTGTTACCTTCAAAACGCGGTTCAGTATCGCGTACCGCAAAAGTTACACGGTACAAGCCCGGAACTTTTTTCAAAGTAACTACATTAGCACCTTGGTTGGACGGAGTGCTATCCGCAAAACCAATTGTCAAAGGTTTACTTTGGTCATAAGTGAAAGTTGTCGCATTGATTTCACTGCCCTTGCTGGCGCGGTTACTTTCTTCAACACTATTACCGTCGGCAGTTTTCCATTGTTCAACTGTCACGGCGGTCACATCAATATCCGCAAAAGCGGTAGCGTTATCGTGCGGGAAGATGGCTGGTAAAATTAAACCTTGGTTATAGTTTACCGTGATTTTTTTGGTTGTGGTTGAATCCGGTTGGGTGGTCAATGGTAAATATTCATCGAAGTCAGTCAAGGTACTGTACTTTTCGTTCATTTCCGCAATTTTAGCGGCGTCCTCTTTATTATACGCCTCAACCCAAGCAAAATCTGGAGAAACGGTATCACGATAGATTTTTACACTGTCACTCCAATATTGAACATTGTCGCCGTTTTGAGTTACTGCGTCATTGCTGAAAGCGGAATCCATTTTATAACCGAACAAGGTTGAGGTTTGGAATTGGAAACGGTACCAACCCAATTTTTTAACTTTAACATTCAATCCGTCAATTTCAATAAATTCATTATCCAATTTACCATTTTCAACCGTAAAGGTTAAAGTTTGAGTTTTGTCGCTGGTGTTGTTGTTAATTGCCCAAGTTTTGGGTTCATCGGCAAACAAGTGTGCTTGTACTTTAACAATCGAAGTCTGGGCTTCCACCGTAAAAGTGTTTTTACCCGCTTGCGCACTATCAGCAGCTGGCGCAGTCAAAGCCACAGTCGAATTATAAGACAAGTTAGCCACACTAGGCGCGGTCGGAATGTTCGCAAAAGTAACATCGTCTTGGTTAACATTTTTAATTTCAATCGCGTTTAAGGGTAAAGCCACCAATAAACTACCATTGTCCTGATCTTCTTTCAAAGCATAAGTAACTTTCAGATTACCAGTCAAAGCTCGGTAGTCAGTCATATCAATGGTCATGTGTTTTGCATCAAAAGCCAACTTGGTGTTTGCTAAATAACTATTTTCCAAAGAAACCGTCGCATACAAGCGATAAGTTTCTTCGTTTTGCTTTTTATCCTTTAAAGTTACTACCGCGTAGTGACCGGCGTCGTTACCTTCAATTTTAACCAATTCCCGACTGTCACCGTTAACCGTAAAACTTTCCGGCAACGGCAAAGCCAATTCACTTAAACCTTTGGGTGCTACTGTAACCACATTGCTGGGCATCGCCATAGTGTAAGTACTCTTGGTTGCGGTCACCTTGTAGGTGTCAAACAAAACCTTGTTATCACCGGTACCAATATAGAAACGCCATTCATATTGACCAATTTCGTTGTATAAGCGCGGATTACCAATGGTACCAAAATCGGTAATTTGTCGTCCAGCGTGCCACAATTCAGCGGTATTGCCTACGGTAATGTCTGGCACTTTAATTGGATCGGTAATTTTAACCGTGCGCGCCGGTAAATTCGTAATAGTAACATCGTTACTTGCGGTTACCCCTGCTGCCGCGGCATGCAAATGTAAAGCAGCCGCCACCGAAATCACGGGACTGAAAATACCCATGATCGCCACTAGTAACAAAACGATGGCCGGTGCCAATAATTTTTTCAGATTTTTTTTCAATTTGTCCATGTTGATAATTATAAAGCCAAACCCAAAGCTTGGCAAGATATTATTTGCAACAATTCTTGACTTTATTAACCCAGCTGTCATACAATAGCGCATGACAAATATCTTGCTAAATAAGGACGGTAAATACATCAAAATCGACAATCCCAGTCTGCGGGATTTGCCAACCGATGAACGCGTTTGGGTGCAATTAATTAATCCGAACGAAATTGAAGTACACCGTGTCATTGATGAACTAAAAATTCCCGAAGATTTCGTGCGTTCAGCGTTGGACGATGAGGAAGGACCGCGTTTAGACGAAGACGATGATACGCATTATACTTTGACGGTTTTCGATATTCCGGTCATTCAGCGCGAATCCGACAGTGATGCGCCCTACACTACTATTCCATTGTCAATTATTCAAAAGGGCAACTTAACCGTTACAGTTTGTTTGCAAGATAATTTCAAATTTCACGAAATTAAACACGGTACTTTACGCCGTAATATCTTATTGGACAGCCCAAGGATTACTTACCAATTCTTGCTGGCTTTCCACAGTTTGTACGAAGTTTACCTGCGTGCAATTGACAAAACCAGCACTCGTCTGGAAAGTAAATTGATGGAATCTAAAGATGCCGATACCAGCTTGCGTGAATTGATGCGTTTGAAAAATGCTTTGATTTATTTCTCTTCATCCTTACGTCAAAACAATTTGGTGGCGGAAAAGTTAATGAACCAAAAAGGCTTGACCGAAGATGATGTTGAAACCTTGGAAAACATCGTGGTTGAAATTAAACAAGCGTTTGCCACCTGTAACATTCAACGCGAATTGATGAACGAAACCATGGGCACCTATTCAAACATTGTCAACTATCAATTAGCCGAACGCATGCGTTTATTAACCATCGTGACGATTATTTTGGCAATCCCGACTTTGATTGCAGGTATTTACGGCATGAACGTACGTTTACCGTTTGACCAATTACCTGGTTTGAACGCCTTTTGGATTGTAATTGCGGTAACCTTAATCGCCTGTATTGCGACCGCAATTTGGATGGTACCCAACCGCCATATTTTTAACAAGCCGAAAAAGAAACACCGCAGGCACCACAAGAAAAAAGAAAATTAAAAAATGACCCGCTCGGGTCATTTTTATTTACCCAATAAAGCGCGGGCGTGAGCCAAGGCCGTATCGCCGCCACCGATGATGCGAGCAATTTCTTGTTCACGCGCCGCCGCATCTAACGGATAAACATTGGTTACGGTTTGATTGTCGCTAACGTTCTTTTGAATTAAGAAATGCGTATCCCCCGCCGCCGCTACGGACGCCAAGTGCGTTACCACAATGATTTGTG